>NZ_JBEZZF010000024.1:0-67725 GCF_040639055.1 Promicromonospora sp. NPDC023987
GAACTGGGGCCGGGGTGCTGATCAGCACTCCGGCCCCAGTTCTATCTCGCCACAGTTCTACTTCGGCGCCAGAGGATCAGGGCGTGCTGTAGCCGTCGACGTGCGAGCCGATGCGGTGCACCAGGATCGAGTTCGTCGTGCCGGGCACACCGACCGGGGCACCCGAGACCACGACGACCAGGTCGCCCTTCTCGGCGAGGCCCTGGTCCTGCAGCGTCCGGTCGACCTGGTCGACCATCGCGTCGACGTTCTCCACCTTCGGCACCAGGTACTCGGAGGTGCCCCAGGTGAGCGCGAGGGTGTTCGCGACGTGCTGCTCCGGGGTGAAGGCGAGCAGCGGGATGGACGAGCGCAGGCGGGACATCCGGCGTGCGGAGTCACCGGACTGCGTGAACGTCACGAGGTACTTGACCCCGAGCGTCTCGCCGATCTCGGCGGCGGCGCGCGTGATGGCGCCACCACGCGTGTGCGGCGTGGAGCCGAGCGGTGCGATGCGCTCCCGGCCCGCCTGCTCCGTCGCCTCGATGATCCGGGCCATGGTCTCGACCGTGATGATCGGGTAGTCGCCCACCGAGGTCTCGCCGGAGAGCATCACGGCGTCGGCGCCATCGAGCACCGCGTTGGCGCAGTCCGACGCCTCGGCGCGGGTCGGCGTCGGCGACGTCGTCATGGACTCGAGCACCTGCGTGGCGACGATGACCGGCTTGGCGTTGCGCCGCGCCATCTCGACGATGCGCTTCTGCACGAGCGGCACCTGCTCCAGCGGCATCTCGACCGCGAGGTCACCGCGGGCGACCATGACACCGTCGAACGCGGCGATGACCTCGGCGAGGTTCTCCACGGCCTGCGGCTTCTCGATCTTGGCGATGACGGGGACCGTGCGGCCCTCCTCCTCCATCACCCGGCGGACGTCCTCGTAGTCCTTGGCGGACCGCACGAACGACAGCGCGATGAAGTCTGCCCCGAGCTTCAGGGCCCAGCGCAGGTCGGACTCGTCCTTGTCGGACAGGGCCGGCACGGAGACCGCGACCCCGGGCAGGTTGATGCCCTTGTTGTTCGAGACGGGGCCGGGTACCTCGACCTCGGTGACGACCCGCGGACCCTCGACGGCGGTGACGCGCACGCGCACCTTGCCGTCGTCGATCAGCAGCGGGTCGCCCACCTTGGCGTCCTGGTTCAGGCCCTTGTGGGTGGTCGACACGATCTCCCGGCTACCGAGGACGTCCTCGGTGGTGATGGTGAACGTGTCGCCCTTGTTCAGGAAGTGCTTCTCGTCCCCGGCGAACCGGCCGAGCCGGATCTTGGGGCCCTGGAGGTCGACGAGCACTGCGACGGACTTGCCCGCCGCTTCCGCGGCCGCTCGCACGTGGCGGTAGACCGCCGCGTGCGCCTCCTGCTCACCGTGGCTGCGGTTGATCCGCGCCACGTTCATGCCGGCGTCTACGAGTTCCCGGAGCTTCTCCGGCGTCTCCGTAGCGGGTCCGATGGTGCACACGATCTTGGCTCTGCGCATGTCTCCAGCCTAGGCAGGTGGGCGCCGCAGCGCCCTGTGGGGGTGAACAACTCCCGGGCGGGTTCTCCGGTCACGACCGCAGAGCGAGCGTGCGCGGACGCACCGGGGCAGGCAGCTCGGTGCTGCCCTGCAGGTAGGTATCAGCCGCGGCGGCCGCAGCACGGCCCTCCGCGATGGCCCACACGATGAGGGACTGCCCGCGGCCGGCGTCGCCGGCCACAAAAACTCCGGGCAGGCTTGCAGCGTAGTCGTCGCCGCGGGCGACGAGGCCACGCTCGGTGATCTCGATGCCGGTCTGCTCCTCGAGCACACCGGTCTCCGGGCCGGTGAAGCCCATCGCCACGAGCACGAGGTCCGCGGGGAGCTCACGCTCCGTGCCGGGCGTCGCGGCCCTGCGGCCGTCGGGCAGGTACTGGGTCTCCGCGACCTTGAGGGCACGGACGTTGCCCTCTGCGTCGGGCAGGAACTCCACCGTCGAGGCCAGGTAGGTGCGCTCGCCGCCCTCCTCGTGCGAGGTCGAGACCTCGAACAGGATCGGGTCGGTCGGCCACGGCTGGTTCGCCGGGCGCTCGGTCGGCGGCATCTTGCCGATCGCGAGCGTGGTGACGCTCGCGGCACCCTGGCGCAGCGCGGTGCCGAGGCAGTCGGAACCGGTGTCGCCGCCGCCGATGATGATGACGTGCTTGCCGGCCGCCGTCGGCGCGCCCTCGGGGAGGACGTCCGGGGTACCGGCGCGCACCGCGTGGTTGGCGGGCGTCAGATAGTCCATGGCGAAGTGGATGCCCGCCAGGTCGCGGCCGGGCAGCGCCAGGTCGCGCGGGACGGTAGCGCCGGTGGCGACCACGACGGCGTCGAACCGGCGGCGCAGGGCGTCCCAGCTCATGTCCTTGCCGATCGTGGTGCCCGCACGGAAGCGCGTGCCCTCAGCCTCCATCTGCGCCAGACGGCGGTCGATGTGCAGCTTCTCGAGCTTGAAGTCCGGGATGCCGTAGCGCAGGAGGCCGCCGACGGCGTCGTCCCGCTCGTAGACGACGACGGTGTGGCCGGCGCGCGTCAGCTGCTGCGCCGCGGCGAGCCCGGCGGGACCCGAGCCGACGACGGCGACCGTCGAGCCCGTGAGCCGCTCCGGCACGTGCGGCGTGACCAGGCCGCGGGCGAACGCCTCGTCGATGATCGACACCTCGACGTTCTTGATCGTCACCGCCGGCTGGTTGATGCTCAGCACGCACGACGACTCGCACGGCGCCGGGCACACCCGGCCCGTGAACTCCGGGAAGTTGTTGGTCGCGTGCAGGCGGTCGATCGCGTCGGCCCACTGGCCACGCCAGACCAGGTCGTTCCAGTCCGGGATCAGGTTGCCGAGCGGGCAGCCCTGGTGGCAGAACGGCACGCCGCAGTCCATGCAGCGGCCGGCCTGTTCCTTCAGGAACGGTTGACCGGCCTCGCGGTGCGCGTGCGTGTCCTTCCAGTCACGCAGCCGCACCTCGACGGGCCGGTTCGGCGGGAGCTCCCGCTCCCGGACCTTGAGAAATCCCCTGGGGTCAGCCACGTGCCACCTCCATGATCTGGTCCCAGACGGACGGGTCCCACTGGGTCTTGCCCGAGACGTCGGCGCCTGCGGCCTCCGCCTCGCTGAGCGCCAGGCGCACACGCGCCCAGCCGGGCGGCAGCAGGCGGCTGAACCGGCCACGCGCGAGCGCGGGGTCGTCGAGCAGTTCTGCCGCCACCGCCGAGCCGGTCTCGGCGCGGTGCCGCTCCAGCAGCCCGCGCACGATCTCCCAGTCGGCGTCGTCCAGCGGCTCGAGGGCGAGCTCGCCCGCCTCCAGCGCCGCCTGGTTGACCCGCGAGACCCGCAGGTCCAGGAAGTAGGCCGTGCCGCCGGACATGCCGGCGCCGACGTTGCGGCCCGTCGGGCCGAGCACCAGCACCGCACCACCGGTCATGTACTCGCAGGCGTGGTCGCCGACGCCCTCCGCGACGAGGGTGGCGCCCGAGTTGCGCACGCCGAACCGCTCCCCCACACGACCGCGCAGGTAGACCTCGCCGGAGGTGGCGCCGTAACCGATGACGTTGCCACCGATGACGTTGCCGCCGTCGAGCACGGACGACCGGTCCGGTCGCACCGCGATCCGGCCACCGGACAGGCCCTTGCCGACGTAGTCGTTGGCGTCGCCGAACAGGCGCAGCGTGATGCCGCGGGGCAGGAACGCGCCGAGCGACTGGCCCGCCGACCCGGTGAGGGTGACGTCGATGGTGTCGTCGGGCAGGCCCGCACCGCGGTATCGCTTGGTCACCTCGTGGCCGAGCATCGTGCCGACCGTGCGGTTGACGTTCCGGACCGGTAGCTCGATCTGCACCGGCTCGCCCCGCTCGAGGGCCGGGGCGGCGGCCTTGATGAGCTGGTTGTCCAGCGCCCTGGCCAGACCGTGGTCCTGCACCGTCGTGTGGTGCAGCGACGAACCGTCCTTGAGCTGCGGCCGCGCGAGCACGGGCGTCAGGTCGAGGCCCTGTGCCTTCCAGTGGTCGACGGCCTTGCGGGTGTCGAGCACCTGCACCTGGCCCACCGCCTCCTCGAGGCTGCGGAAGCCGAGCGCCGCGAGGTGCTCACGGACCTCCTGGGCGATGAACTCGAAGAAGTTCACGACGAACTCCGGCTTGCCGGTGAACCGGCTGCGCAGCTCGGGGTTCTGCGTGGCGACGCCGACGGGACACGTGTCCAGGTGGCAGACCCGCATCATGATGCAGCCCGAGACGACCATCGGAGCCGTCGCGAAGCCGAACTCCTCCGCCCCGAGCAGTGCCGCGACGATCACGTCGCGGCCGGTCTTCATCTGGCCGTCCACCTGCACGACGATGCGGTCGCGCAGGTCGTTGAGCACGAGGGTCTGCTGGGTCTCGGCCAGGCCGATCTCCCACGGCGTGCCCGCGTGCTTGAGCGACGTGAGCGGCGACGCGCCCGTGCCGCCGTCGTGCCCGGAGATGAGGACGACGTCGGCGTGCGCCTTGGACACACCCGTCGCCACCGTGCCGACACCGAACTCGCTGACCAGCTTGACGTGCACGCGCGCGGCCGGGTTGGCGTTCTTCGCGTCGTGGATCAGCTGGGCCAGGTCCTCGATCGAATAGATGTCGTGGTGCGGCGGCGGCGAGATGAGCCCGACGCCCGGCGTCGAGTGCCGGGTGCGCGCCACCCACGGGTAGACCTTGGAGCCTGGCAGCTGACCGCCCTCGCCGGGCTTGGCACCCTGGGCGAGCTTGATCTGGATGTCGGTGGCGTGCGTCAGGTACTCCGACGTCACGCCGAACCGGCCCGAGGCGATCTGCTTGACGCGCGAACGCCGCTCGTCGTCGTAGAGCCGCTCCGGGTCCTCGCCGCCCTCGCCCGTGTTGGACCGGCCGCCGAGGCGGTTCATCGCGATCGCGAGGGTCTCGTGCGCCTCGGCCGAGATGGAGCCGTACGACATGGCGCCCGTGTTGAACAGCTTGACGATCTCGCTGACCGGCTGGACCTCGTCGATCGGCACCGGCTCACGGTCGGGGTTGAAGCGCAGCAGGCCGCGCAGGGTCATGAGGCGGTTCGACTGCTCGTCCACGCGCCGGGTGTACTGCCGGAAGATGTCCATCCGGCCCGACCGGGTGGCGTGCTGCAGGCGGAACACCGTCTCGGGGTCGAACAGGTGGTCCTCGCCGTCGCGCCGCCACTGGTACTCGCCGCCCGTGGTGAGGCGCTCGCCCGGCTTCAGGTTGCCGGACGGCGGGTACGCCTCGGCGTGCCGCGCCGCGACCTCGGCCGCGATGACGCCAAGGCCGATGCCGCCGAGCCGCGAGGTGGTGCCGGTGAAGTAGTCCTCGACCAGGTCCTCGGACAGACCGACGGCCTCGAAGATCTGAGCGCCGCGGTAGGACATGATCGTGGAGATGCCCATCTTCGACATCACCTTGAGCACGCCCTTGCCGAGCCCCTTGATGAGGTTGGCGACGGCCTTCTCCGGGGTGACCTCCAGGTACCCGCGGTGGGCGAGGTCCTCGACCGTCTCCATCGCGAGGTAGGGGTTCACGGCGGCGGCGCCGTAGCCGATGAGCAGCGCGACGTGGTGCACCTCGCGCACGTCGCCGGCCTCGACCACGAGCGACACCCGGGTGCGCGTGTGCTTGCGCACCAGGTGATGGTGCACGGCGCTGGTCAGGAGCAGCGACGGGATCGGGGCCAGCTCCGAGTTGGCGTCGCGGTCGGACAGCACGAGGAAGCTCACGCCCTCCTCCACGTACCGGTCGACGTCGGCGAAGATCGCCTCGAGCCGGGCCAGCAGCGCGTCGCCGCCGCCGGAGACCTCGTAGAGGCCCTGGATCGTCTCCGCGTGGAAGACGCCCTCCAGCTCCCGGTCCCGCTCGACGTGCACGATCTTCGCCAGCTGGTCGTTGTCCAGCACCGGGAACCCGAGCACCAGCTTGCGCGCGTGCTCAGGGATGTCGGCGAGCAGGTTGGGCTCCGGGCCGATCGTGCTGTCGATGGCGGTGACCAGCTCCTCGCGGATCGCGTCCAGCGGCGGGTTGGTCACCTGCGCGAACATCTGCGTGAAGTAGTCGAACAGGAGCCGCGGACGCTGCGAGAGCACGGCGACGGGCGTGTCGGAGCCCATGGCACCGAGCGGCTCGCCACCGGTGGTCGCCATCGGCGTCAGGATGATCTTGAGCTCTTCCTCGGTGTACCCGAAGGCGCGCTGGCGCCGCCGGACCGACGCGGGGCTGTGCGCCACGTGCTCACGGTCGGGCAGATCGTCGAGGTGGACCGACTGCTCGCGGACCCAGTCCCCGTAGGGGTGCTTGGCCGCGAGGCCGGACTTGATCTCCTCGTCCTCCACGATCCGGCCGGAGCCGGTGTCCACGAGGAACATCTTGCCGGGCTCGAGCCGGCCCTTGCGGACGACCGTGGCGGGGTCGATGTCGAGCACGCCGGCCTCGGACGCCAGCACGACGAGCCCGTCCTCGGTGACCCACCAGCGGCCGGGGCGCAGGCCGTTGCGGTCCAGCACGGCGCCGATCAGCGTGCCGTCGGTGAACGTGAGGGAGGCAGGGCCGTCCCACGGCTCGATGAGGTTGGCGTTGTACTCGTAGAACGACCGCAGCGCCGCGTCCATGCTGGTGTGGTTCTCCCAGGCCTCCGGCACCATCATCAGCACGGAGTGCGGAAGGGACCGGCCGCTCAGGTGCAGCAGCTCGAGCACCTCGTCGAAGCTCGCCGAGTCGCTCGCACCGGGCGAGCAGACCGGCCGGAGCGCCGCCAGGTCTCCGAGGAGGTCGGACTCCATGGTGCCCTCGCGCGCCGCCATCCAGTTGCGGTTGCCGCGCACCGTGTTGATCTCGCCGTTGTGGGCCAGCAGCCGGAAGGGCTGGGCCAGCGGCCACGACGGGAACGTGTTGGTGGAGAACCGCGAGTGGACCAGGGCGAGCTCGGTGGCGTACCGCGGGTCGGACAGGTCCGGGAAGAACGGCTCGAGCTGCGCGGTCGTCAGCATGCCCTTGTACGTCAGGGTGCGCGCACTGAGCGAGGCGAAGTACAGGCCTGCCTCGTTCTCCGCGCGCTTGCGCAGGCGGTAGCAGCGACGGTCCAGGTCGATCCCGGACAGGCCGCGGGAGGGGTCGGCCACGACGATCTGCCGGAACACCGGCATGGAGGCCCGCGCCGTCGGGCCGACGATCCCGGCGTCCACCGGGACGTCGCGCCACGCGAGCACGTCCAGCTTCTCCTCGGCGGCCAGCGCCTCGACGCGGCGCTCGACGGACTCCCGCTCGGCGTCGTCGGCCGGCAGGAAGGCCGTACCGATCGCGTACATCCCGGCGGGCGGGAGGTCGACGCCCACCACGTCCCGGATGAACGCGTCGGGGATCTGGGTCAGGATCCCGGCGCCGTCACCGCTGTCCTCCTCCGCCCCCACCGCGCCGCGGTGGTCGAGGTTCAGCAGGGCGGTCAGTCCGGCATCGACGATGTCGCGTCCGGGCGTGCCGCGGAGCGTCGCCACGAAGGCGACGCCGCACGCGTCATGCTCGGCCGCCGGGTCGTACAGGCCGGCACCAGTCATCGGCGCGGGCAACCCAACCCTCTGTGTCGGCAACGGCTTGGTCATGGGTCCTCACAGGCACCCGGCCATGGCCGGGCGCAGTTCCTTGCGATGGTCCGGGACGACGGCGGCCCGGTCGGTCAGGGGCTCGTCGTCCGGTGGTCCCGGCGGTCGTGCCCCTCAGGTGCGCGCGGAGGTGTCCGCGTCGGACTCCTCCACTGCTGCGTTCTTCTGTTCCTCCGGCTCGGCTGCCGCCTCGCCGGTCTCCTCACTTGCTGGGTCAGGCTCTGGGTCAGGCTCCGGTTCGGCCTCAGGTCCGGCCGACGGATCATGCCCCGCGGGCCGCAGCCGTACCGACTCTTCCCTGGTGGGGAACCTCCGAGCCAGCACTATCGAGATCACCAGGGCCGCGAGGCCCAGGAGGACCGAGGTCCAGACGTTGAGGCGGAGCCCCAGCACCAGCTCTGCATCGTCGATGCGCAGCATCTCGATCCAGACCCGTCCGAGAGTGTAGAGCAGAACGTACGCCCAGAATACCCGCCCATGACCCAACTTGAACCGACGGTCGAGGAAGAGCAGGGCGCCGGCCATCGCCAGGCACCACAGGAGCTCGTACAGGAACGTGGGGTGAAACAGGGTGCCCTCGGGGTACGCCACACCGGTCGCGGGGTTCGACACCAGGTACTCGGCGTCGATGTGCAGGCCCCAGGGCAGCTCGGTGGGCCGCCCGTAGAGCTCCTGGTTGAACCAGTTGCCGAGACGTCCGACGGCCTGGGCGACCAGGAGTCCGGGCGCGGCGGCGTCGACGAAGGACGAGAGTTTGACGCCCTTCTGCCGGCAGCCGAGCCACGCCCCGACGGCGCCGAGCGCCACGGCGCCCCAGATGCCGAGGCCGCCCTCCCAGACGTAGAGCGCCTTGATGGGGTCGCCACCACCCGAGAAGTTCTCGCCGAAGTAGCGGTCTGGCGAGGAGAGCACGTGATAGATCCGGCCGCCGAGGAGGCCGAACGGCACGGCCCAGAACACGATCTCCAGGACGTCGTCCGGGTTGCCCCCGCGTGCCTTCCACCGCCTGGCGGTCATCCAGACGGCGATCGCGATGCCCGCGAGGATCGCCAGGGCATAGGCCCGCAGCGGGAAGATCCCGAGGTACCAGGTGTGCTCGGACGGGCTGGGTATCTCGGTGGCCAGAGCAGCCGGCAGCACAGCGGTCAACTCGACGGGCAGAGTTGCCTGCAGCACGGTCAGCAGCGTCACGGCGCCTCTCCGGGAACGGCGGTCGCGCCGGCGGGTGCGTCGGGCGCGGTGGTGCGCGCAGACCGTACCCCGGCGGCGAGGTCCTCCGTCACCTCGGCCAGCTTCGTGAGACGGTCGGCCCACTCGGCGTCGCCGAGCGCGCCGTCCGACAGGAGCGGCCGGACCAGCGCCGAACCCACGATGACGCCGTCGGCGTAGCGGCCGATCTCCTCGGCCTGCGCGCCGGTCGAGACGCCTAGCCCCACGCAGACGTTGGCCGCGCCGGCGGCGCGCGTGTCGGCCACGAGCTGCTCGGCACGCGAGCCCACCTCGGCCCGCACCCCGGTCACGCCCATGAGCGACGCCGCGTAGACGAACCCGCGCGTCGCGTCCACCGTGCGGCGGAGCCGCTCGGGGGTCGAGCTCGGGGCCACGAGGAAGACGCGGTCCAGGCCGTGCTCCGTGCTCGCGGCGATCCAGTCAGGGCCCTCGTCGGGGATCAGGTCGGGCGTGATGAGCCCGGCGCCCCCCGCGGCGCGCAGGTCGCGCGCGAACGCATCGGCACCGTACTTGAGCACGGGGTTCCAGTAGGTCATGACCAGCACGGGAACGTGCGGGGCGTAGTCGGTCAGCTCCCGCAGCACGCGGAACACGTCCCGCACGCGGACGCCCGCGTCGAGCGCGCCCTGCGCGGCCTGCTGGACCACCGGCCCGTCGAGTACGGGGTCGGTGTACGGGATGCCGAGCTCGACGATGTCCACGCCGTGGTCGATCAGTGTCTTGATCGCCTCGATCGACCGGTCCACCGTCGGGAAGCCCACTGGCAGATAGCCCACCAGGGCGGGCCGGTTCTCCTGCTCGCGCAGCCGGTCGATGAGGTCGCTCGTGCGCGACCCCGTCGCGGGCTCTGTCACCGTGCTCATCCCCGGCCCTCCTGCCGCTCGAGCTCTTCCGCCGCCACGCCCTCGTCGAGCAGCCCGAACCAGCGGGCCGCGGTCGCCACGTCCTTGTCGCCGCGCCCGGAGAGGTTCACGAGGATCAGGAGCGGCTCGCCGTCCGGCCCGGTACGGCCTTCCGCCGCCGCGGCCTTGCCGATCCGCAGCGCCCCCGCGAGAGCGTGCGCCGACTCGATCGCCGGGATGATGCCCTCGGTGCGGCACAGCAGGTGGAACGCGTCCATGGCCTCGACGTCGGTCACCGGCTCGTAGGTGGCGCGCCCCAGGTCGTGCAGCCAGGCGTGGGCCGGGCCGACGCTCGGGTAGTCCAGGCCCGCCGACACCGAGTGGCTGGGCAGGGTCTGGCCGTCGTCGTCCTGCAGCAGGTAGGAGCGTGCGCCGTGCAGCACACCCAGCGCACCGCCGCTGAACCGGGCCGCGTGCTTGCCCGAGTCGATGCCCTCGCCGCCGGCCTCGAACCCGCGCAGCTCGACGTCCTTGTCGTCGAGGAAGGCGTTGAAGATGCCGAGCGCGTTGGACCCGCCGCCCACGCACGCCGCTACGACGTCGGGCAGCCGGCCGGCGCGCTCCAGGATCTGCTCACGCGCCTCCTCACCGATGATGCGGTGGAACTGGCGCACCATCTCGGGGAACGGGTGCGGGCCCGTGACGGTGCCCAGCAGGTAGTGCGTGGACTCGACGTTGGCGACCCAGTCGCGCAGCGCCTCGTTGATCGCGTCCTTGAGGGTGCGCGAGCCGATCTTCACCGGCACGACCTCGGCGCCGAGCAGGCGCATCCGGGCGACGTTCAGTGCCTGGCGCCGGGTGTCCTCCTCGCCCATGTAGATCACGCACTCGAGGTCCATCAGGGCGGCCGCGGTGGCCGTGGCGACGCCGTGCTGGCCGGCCCCGGTCTCGGCGATCAGACGCTTCTTGCCCATGCGCTTGACCAGCAGGGCCTGCCCCAGCACGTTGTTGATCTTGTGCGATCCGGTGTGGTTCAGGTCCTCGCGCTTGAGGAAGACCCGGACCGCGCCCGCCGTGCCTCCGGCGTGCTCCGCGAACCGCTGCACCTCGGTCAGCGGGCTGGGCCGGCCCGTGTACTCCCTGTGCAGGCGCTGCAGCTCGGCCGCGAACTCGGGGTCGTCGGCCGCCTTGCGGAACTCGGCGTCGAGCTCTTCGAGCGCGGCGATGAGTGCCTCGGGGACGAAACGCCCGCCGTACTGCCCGAAGTACGGGCCGGAGACGTCGGACAGCTTTACGGAGGTCACCTGGGATCCCTTCAAGCCGGACGGACGGACCGCAGCGACGGGTGGGAGCCGGCCGCGACGAGGTCGGCCACCGACGAGCGCGGCGCGCCGTCGGTCACGAGTGCCTCGCCCACCAGGACGCCGTCGGCGCCGGCACGGGCCATCTCCATCACGTCGTGCGGGCCTCGGATACCGGACTCCGCGATCTTGATCACGTCGTCCGGGATGTACTCGGCGAGGCTGCGGAACAGGTTGCGGTCCAGCTCGAGCGTCTTCAGGTTGCGGGCGTTGACGCCCACCACCCGTGACCCGGCGTCCACGGCACGGCGGACCTCTTCGAGGTTGTGCGCCTCGACCAGGGCGGTCATGCCGAGCGAGTGCACGCGCTCCACGAGCGACTCCAGCACGGTCTGCTCCAGGGCCGCCACGATGATCAGCACCAGGTCGGCGCCGTGCGCCCGCGCCTCCCACACCTGGTAGGGCGTGACCACGAAGTCCTTGCGCAGCACCGGGACGTCCACCCGGCCGCGCACCGCGTCCAGGTCGGCCAGCGAGCCGTTGAACCGCCGTTGCTCGGTGAGCACGGAGATCGCGGAAGCGCCGCCGGTCTCGTACTCGACCGCGAGCGCGGCCGGGTCGTCGATCTGCGCCAGCGACCCCTTGCTCGGGCTCGAGCGCTTCACCTCGGCGATCACCGAGACGGCGTCCGCCTGCTTGAGGCGACCGAGGCACTCGAGAGCCCCGGGCACCGCGGTGGCGCGCTCCTTGAGCGCGTCGAGAGACACACGTGCCTCACGCTCCACGAGGTCCTCACGAACTCCCGCGACGATGTCCTCCAGGACCGACATGTAATGAGCCTCCCCGTGCCCTTGCTCTGCCCTCGTCATACACCTCGTACGTTTGCTGGGGGGCGATCGGCCCCATGGCCATCGTAGGCGGATCGTAGGTGTGGTCCTGACCACTCCCGGAGCGTGAGACGACGTCCCGTCAGATCCCGGGCCGGGAGTCGTCCGAGGACTCCCTGGAGATCACCTGATCAGGCCCACGGGGTCAGGTATGGCTGCAGCCCGGGGAGGTTGCGCGCGACGAAGAACGCCAGCGCGACGCCGAGGGTGACCCATCCGGCGGTGCTGGACAGCCCCTTGACGGGGCGGCCGCGGGCCGCGGACACGAGCCACACCAGCCACAGGACGAGCACGACGGGGGCGGTCACCGTCCACAGCGCGTTCGCCGACCACGCACCCGCCAGGTCGAGATGCGCCAGGTCGTGCGTGGCGCGCAGCCCGCCGCAGAGCGGGCAGGCCAGTCCGGTCAGCTCCAGCAGGGGGCAGAACCCGTAGGAGCCGCGTGCGTGCGGGTCGCGCAGCGCGAGCAGCAGCGTGACTGCCCCGACCGCGGCGCCCGCCAGCAGCGGCACGCGGAGGGCGGACCTGCCGGCGTCCGGCACGGCCGCGGCGTCCGGGCCCTCCGCGCGAGGGCCGGCAGGCCGGGCCGACGCCTCAGGAACCGGGTCCACCGGCCAGGAACCGCACCACGACGAGCCCGATCACCAGGGCGAAGATCACGAGGGAGGTCCAGCCGAGCACGACGCCGGTCAGCGCCATGCGCTCGTTGCCGGCCTCGCCGGCGCGCACGGCCCTGCGGCCCTTGTTGCCCACGATGATGGCGGGGATCCCGGTGAGGACGCCCAGCGCAAGCACCACCGAGGCGATACCCAGCACGAGCGACCACGCCCCCAGGTTGTTCCTGGGGTGCGCGGCTGCGGGCGGCGCGGCCATCGCGAGGGCGGTCATCGCCTTATCGCCCGACGCTCTTCTGGCCCATGCCGAGGTTGCGCAGCACGAGGCCGACGATCAGCGAGGCTCCGATCACCACGAAGCCGAGCACGAACAGGACCAGCCAGGAGGACCAGGACTGGGCCACCAGCACGCCCCACGCGCAGACGAGCACGCCCAGCGTGATCCCGACCATCGTCACCCACGCGGCGACCGTGTGGCCGTGGTTGGTCGGCGGGACGCCCGGCGGGAGGTAGGCGATCTCGGGCTTGTTGTCGGTCATCGCAGGTGGGTGCCTTTCGTGTCGTGCGGTACGCGCTCAGCCTAACCGCTCCGGGTCAGGTCAGCGGCCCGTGGGGTCGTCGCCGCGGGACAGTGCGTCCCAGGCGTCCTGGGGATCGATCTCGTCGTCCGGCCAGGGGGCGGGGCCGTCGTCGGGCGTGCCGGGCGTGCCGGGCGTGCCGGGCGTGCCGGTTGTGGCAGTTGCGCCGGTTGTGGCGGCCGTGGTGCCCGCGGGTGAGCCGACGGCGGGAGCGCCGTCGGCCGCTGCCGCGTCCGCGCGCTCGTGCCGACCGGACGTCGCCCCCCAGCCGCGGGCCGCCACGGCACCCCAGACCGCCACGACGACGGCGAGCACGCCCGTGGCGAGCGCGGCCCACGGCCAGAGGGTCAGGGTGACGGGCGAGGTGAGCTCCGTGACACCGTTCGTCGCGGAAGCGGCTGCGGTGGCGGCAGGCGTCGGGTCGCCGACGACGGCGAGCGTGCTCGCCACCACCAGCACCCCGGCGGCCGCCGCGACCACGAGGGCGACGTACCGGGCCACGCGCCCGGTGAGCGCGCACGCGATACCGGCGGCGAGGAGCACGAGCGCCCCGGCGCCCACGCCCGGCGCGGCCGAGGTACCCGCCGCCGTGACCGCCACCTCGGACTCCAGCGCCGTGGCCACCGTGGTGGTCACCCAGGTGGGTGAGCCGGTGCCGAACGTGAGCGCGCCGAGGACGAGCAGCGCGAGGACGGTGCGGGTGCGGGTCACTTGCCGCTCCCGGCCGGTCGCAGCGGCGTCAGCCGGGACGCGAGCTGGATGGCCCGGACCGCCGCGGCCGCCTTGTTGCGCGATTCCGCGTACTCCAGGGCGGGCACCGAGTCCGCGACGATGCCACCGCCCGCCTGCACGCTGGCGCGGCCGTCCGCGATGTACGCGGTACGGATGGCGATGGCCATGTCCATGTTTCCGCCGAAGTCGAAGTAGCCGCACACCCCGCCGTAGATGCCGCGGGAGGCAGGCTCGAGCTCGTCGATCAGGGCGATCGCGCGCGGCTTGGGGGCGCCCGACAGGGTGCCGGCCGGGAAGGTCGCCCGCAGCGCGTCCAGAGCGCTGCGGCCGGCACGGAGCCGGCCCACCACCGTCGAGCACATGTGCATGATGTGGCTGAACCGGCGCACCTTCATGAACTCGACCACCTCGACGCTGGTGGGCTCGCAAACCTTCACCATGTCGTTGCGGGACAGGTCGACGAGCATGATGTGCTCGGCCCGCTCCTTGGGGTCGGCCAGGAGCTCCTCGCCCAGCTCCGCGTCCTCCTCCGGCTGCGCACCACGCGGACGGGACCCGGCGATCGGATAGGTGGTGACGTGGCCGTCGTCCACCTTCACCAGGGTCTCCGGGCTGGAGCCCACCACGGCGAACTCAGCGCCGTCGGGCTTGGTCAGGTGGAAGTAGTACATGTACGGGCTCGGGTTCACCGTGCGCAGCGCGCGGTAGACGTCCAGCGGGTCCGCCGGGCAGTCGAGGTCCAGGCGCTGGGACAGCACCACCTGGAACACCTCGCCGTCGCGGATCGCCTCCTTGCCCGCGAGCACCGCGTCCTCGAACTCCTCCCGGGTGGACCGGAACTCGAGCTGCGGCTCCGGACCGTCGACGACCACGGACGTGACGCGCGCCCCGCCGGCGGCGAGCTGCGCCTCCATGGCGTCGAGCCGGGCGACGGCGTCCGCGTACGCCTCGTCGACGCGCTCGTCGGTGGCGTCGGCGTTGATCGCGTTGGCGACCAGCCACACGGTCCCCTCCCGGTGGTCCACCACGGCGAGGTCGGTGGCGAGGCACAGCGCCAGCTCAGGCGCGCCGACCTCGTCTGGGGCGGTCGACGGGAGCGTGGGCTCCCAGTGCCGCACGATGTCCCAGCCCAGCACCCCGGCGAGGCCACCGGTGAGAGGCGGAAGGTTGGCCACGCCGGGCGTGCGCAGCGCGGTCAGGGCCGCCTCCAGCACCTCGACGACGTCGCCGTCGGTCGGGATGCCCACCGGCACGTCGCCGGTCCAGACGGCCCGACCCTTGTCGCTGGTCAGGGTCGCGCGGGACGTGACGCCGACGAACGACCAGCGCGCCCAGACGCCGTCGGACTCCGCCGACTCCAGGATGAAGCTGCCGGGTCTGCTCTGCGCGAGGGTCCGGTAGAGGCCGACGGGCGTGGCGTCGTCGGCGAGGAGAGGACGAACCACCGGGACCACGCGGCGGTCCGTCGCCATCTCCCGGAACTCCCCGAGGCTCGGCCAGGTCCGACCCCAGGGCAGGTCGGCGGGTGCGGTCGCCGTGCGGGCCTCGTGGGGATCGAGCTGGGTGTCGAGCTGGGTCACCGGTACTCCTCGTCTCGCTGGTTGCGTTCTGCGACGTTCTGCTCGGCGAGCTCGCCGAGGGTCTGCCCGGCGCGCTCGCCGACGACCGCGCCCAGGTCACCCCCGGCGTCGAAGCACGTGCGGGTGCCGGTGTGGCACGCAGCGCCCACCTGGTCCACCTGGACCAGCAGGGCGTCGCCGTCGCAGTCGATGCTGACTGCCTTGACGTACTGGGCGTGGCCCGACGTGTCGCCCTTGCGCCAGTACTCCTCGCGGCTTCGCGACCAGAAGGTCACGCGCCCCTCGGTGAGGGTGCGGCGCAGGGCCTCGTCGTCCATCCAGCCGACCATGAGCACCTCGCCCGTGTCGTGCTGCTGCACGACGGCGGCCACCAGGCCGGCGTCGTCCCGCTTGAGTCGGGCAGAGATCGTGGGGTCGAGAACTTCGGGCACCTGAGAATCCTGCCACGTCGCGGGCCGACGGAGGTGTGATGTCCGCCGCCGGCGCGTGTCCTTGCCGGAACTGGACCGGGCTGCCGCGTCCCTGTCCCTGTGACCCGGTCCGCGCCGAACCGAACCGAAGGTTGCACGCCCGGTCCGCGCCGAACCGAAGGTTGTGCGTCAATCCGGCCTTCCCAAGACGTTCAGATTTCGATTCGACACCAGGATCGACGGATCAGCTTCGGTTCGGCGCGAACAGATCCGGTCTGAGACGGGAAGGTTGCGGTTCGGCGCCCGGCACCGCACGCATGTTGCGGTTCGGCGCCCGGCACCCCACGCATGTTGCGGTTCGGCACCCTGCGACTCAACCTGATCCGAGCGAGGCGGACACAGAACCGCCAGACCATGCCGAACCGCAAGGTCGGCGTCCAGACCACCTTCTCGGACGACGACGCCGCGCCCGAAAGGCACAGGGCGTCCGGCAACGACCGATGCGGAACGACCCGGTACCGAACGACTACCCGATGTCCGGCAGCCGGACATCGTCAACCAGCCATGCGACGCCGATCACGGGAGCCCGTCGTTGTACCGGTCAACGGTTGCGCGGACCACGCTCGAAACGGCGCCCGGTGTATAGACGGCTTTCTTCCGGAAATGCAGCACGACTGCCGAGACCGCTGTGAGGTCGTTGTGGCGCTCGGCATCCGCGGTCAGCTGGTCCAGGTCGTGATGTTCGTCGCTGTCGACCTCTGCGATCAGGATCCGCCCGTCCTTGAGGACCCATCCCAGATCACCCCGGCGCATGACCCCGGACAGGTCACGTACAGGCACCTGCAGCACATCCGGTGGCACGCCGTGGTCGGTGCAGTCGAGCCGTGCTCGCGACTCGTTCGGCGACTCCGCCCTCCCGTCCGTCTCGACGAAGTACCCGTGTCGGATGGCGATCCCCCGTCGTCCGCGAGCTCTGTCATGGACTTCGTCCAGCTCGTCCCGGGTGATCAGTCCCCTGTTCAGTGCGTTGTCCATGACAGCAACCGCATGTAACCGGTCCATCTCAGGCACAGCTTGAGTGAGCGCCCAGTCCACCGTGGCCACCTGGATCCCGTCGACCTCGGTGACGGCCATCCCGCCGTCGAACATCCGAGCGTGGATGCCGTCGCGCGAGTATGCGCGGCGCCCGCCGGGAAGGGCCGCCTGCGGTTCGAGCGCGATCGGGAGGCCCCAGACACCGTGGAGCGCGAGTGCACACGCGCCGACGACCACCGACTCCGGGCCGAGTGCGAGCTTTGCGGCGAAGGCGGCCCGACGGCGACGGCGATCGGGGTGCCGGGACCGGACTGGTGTCGAGTCGGTGTCGTACACGCCACGCGTGACTCGTTTCCAGACCCCGGACTCGAGCAGGCGGGCGACGCGCGTCGGTGACACACCGATGTCGCGACACTGTGCCGTCGTGATCAGGCCCGCCTGAGCCTCTGCGATGATCGCCAGGTCTTTGGGTAGCTCGTTCTTTCGTCCCACGCCACCAGACAACGCCACCGGATCGGCTCGCGGGGGCCGCAAGCGACCCGCCTGTGCACAGACCCGGTCCGAGCATGGTTGTGGTCGCGCTCGAACGGTTCTGGCGCTGTTGACAGGTACCGCCCTGCGGCACAAGCAGTTCCCAGCCGCCGTCTGCCACCCGACGTCGACCGTCACGCAACGCCGTCCGACCGGGCTGTCGAACGTCGAACGTCGCCGGACGCCGGACGCCGGACACCGCCATCGATTGCCGAACCGCAACCTACGCACACTCCGGTCGGGTCGACCGAGCACCGAACCGCAGGTTACGTGTCCACTTGCCCGGGCCACCGGCGCCGAACCGCAACCTACGAGTCGGCCACCCGGTCGAGCAGAAGGTTGTGCGTCCCGGAGGGGCCCGATCGACGCGCAGGTTGCGGCTCGGCACCCGACGGACACTTAACCTGCGGTTCGGGGCGGCCGGTGGGCCCACCGGACCACCGACCCACCAGCCCACCAGCCCCCTAACGTGTCTGTGCCATCCAGCTCTCGTGCATGCGGCTGTACACGCCTCCCGCCGCGGCGAGCTCCTCGTGGCCGCCCACCTCGACCACGTGCCCGTCGTCGACCACGACCACCAGGTCGGACGCCTCCGCGGTGGAGAGCCGGTGCGCGATCGTTATCGTGGACCGGCCCGCGGTCAGCGAGTCGAGCGCCCTGGCGATCCGCACCTCCGCGGCCGGGTCGACGGCGGAGGTCGCCTCGTCCAGCACCAGCAGGTCAGGGGCGGCCAGGAAGGCCCGCGCGATCGCGACCAGCTGCCGCTCCCCCGCGCTGAGCGCCTCGCCGCGCTGGCCGACGGCGGTGTCCAGCGCGTCCGGCAGGCCCGCCACCCAGTCGGTCAGGCCGAGCTGGGCGAACGCGTCCGCCACCGCAGCGCGGGTCGCGGCCGACGACGTGTCGACGGAGCTGCCCGGGGTGGAGTCCCGCAGGCCGTAGGCCGCGTTCTCCAGGACCGTCCCGTCGAACAGGAACCCCTCCTGCGGCACCATCACCACCCGCTCGCGCAGGGAGGCGAACGACAGGTCGCGCAGGTCGGTACCGTCGAGCTCCACCACGCCGCCCGTCGGGTCCATGAGGCGCGTGACCAGCTTGGCGACCGTCGTCTTGCCGGAGCCGGTCTGCCCGACCACTGCCACCTTGGTGCGCGGGGGCAGGTCCAGGTCCACGCCGTGCAGCACCTCGGGCCCGCCCGGGTAGGCGAACCGCACGTCGCGCAGCGTCACCCTGGCCGGGCCGCGCGGGAGCGTGACCGCGCCGGGCCGCTCCGCCACCTGTACCGGCGTGTCGAGCACCGCGATCACGCGCCGCCACCCGGCCACCGCGTTCTGCATCTCGTTGAGGATCTCGGTGGCCATCTGGACCGGACCCGTGAACAGCTGGACCAGGAAGAGGAAGGCGACGAGCTGACCGACGGACAGGCCACCACCGATGCCGAGGTACGCCCCGACGACCACTACGACCGCCAGCACAAGGTTGGCCACGAACACACCGGAGGAGAACACCGCCGCCACCATGATCTGCGCGCGCTGCTGCGCGGACCTGGTCCCCTCGACCGCCGCGCCGACCCTGCGCCCCGTGCGGCCGGCCACGCCGTACGCCCGCACCGTCTCGGCCCCCACGACGGACTCCGAGATGGCACCGAGCATCGCGCCCGTGCGCTCGCGCACCGCCGTGTACGCCTTGTTCACGTGCCGCTGCCCGTACCGGATCGCCACGAACATGGGCACGAAGCAGACCCAGACCACGAGCGTCAGCTGCCACGAGTAGAGCGCCATGAGCACGGTCGCCACGATCACCTGCAGGGTGTTGATCAGCAGCATGATGCCGCCCCACTGCACGAACATGGACACCGTGTCCACGTCGCTGGTCACCCGCGAGACCAGGGCTCCGCGGCGCTCGGTGTTCTGCGTCAGCGTGGTGAGGTCGTGCACGTGGCGAAAGGCCCGCACGCGCAGCGTCGCCAGACCCGCCTCGGTCGACCGGAACAGCCGCACGTTCACCATCGCGGCGCAGAGCCCGGCCAGCACCAGCGCGCCGACCGCCAGAGCCGTCAGGAGCACGACCCTGCCGGTGTCGGGACCGCCAGTGGCGAGGATGCCGACGTCGATGGTCTGCTGCACCGTCAGCGGCACCACGACGCGGCCGGCGGCGGCGAGCGCCGCCAGGGCGAGCGTGCCCCAGAGCCCGTCGGTGATCTCCGGGGAGATCTGGAGGCCGCGGCGCAGCGTGGCGAGCACACCGAGGTCGCTGGTGGACTCGATGCGCGCACCGTTGGCGTCGAGCAGGTCCTCGGGCAGGTCCTGGGTGGTCTCGTCCGTCGCCGTGGTCATCGGGACACCTCTTCGAGCTCGTCGGTCAGGTCGTCGGGCGCGACGCCTTCCACGCAGGCCTCGTCGGCGCGCTCCCGCGTCCGGCGGTCCGCCTCGTCCTGGTAGGCCATAGCCAGGTCCCGGTAGCCCGGGTCGCGGGCCATGAGCTCCTCGTGCGTGCCGACGTCGACCACACGGCCGTTCGCCACGTGCACCACCTGGTCGGCGAGCGCCACGGAGCTCATGCGGTAGGCGACCATGACGACAGTGGTGCCCGCGCCGTCCGCGCCGTCCGTCTGGTTGCGCAGGCCGTGCAGGATCTCCTGCTCCACGCGCGGGTCCACGGCGCTCGTCGCGTCGTCGAGGATCAGCAGCCGCGGGCGGCGCACCAGGGCGCGGGCTATCGCGAGGCGCTGCCGCTGCCCGCCGGACAGGTTTGCGCCGCGCTCGCCGAGCGGGGCGTCGAGCCCGTCCGGCAGGTCGCGCACGGTGTCCTCGAGGCGGGCCATCCGCAGGGCGGTCCACACATCGTCGTCCGACGGGGAGCCGGGCTCGCCCGCGTCAGCGAGCGTGACGTTGGACCGCACCGTGTCCTCGAAGATGAACGTGGCCTGGGCGACGAGCGCGACCTGGGCGGGAATCTCCCCGTCCGCCAGGGTGCGCGCGTCGATGCCGTCGAGCAGGACGCGTCCGCGGGTGGGGTCGGAGAGCCGGCACAGCAGGCCCACCAGGGTGGACTTGCCCGCGCCGGTCGTGCCGACGACGGCGACGGTGCTCCCGGGCTCCACGGTGAGGTCCACACCGTCGAGCAGGGTGATCTCGCGGTCGAAGCGTTCTCCGCCCTGCGGGTCGGGTACGGGGACCACCCCGTCGATGGTGACGTCGACGCCCACGCCGTCCAGGTGCACCGCGAGCCCCTGCGCGTCGCGGGGCAGCGGCCCGGTGCCGTACCGGAGCGCGCCGGCCGCGTCGATCGCGCCGGCGATGCGCTCGTAGCCGACGAGCGCGCGCGGCAGCTCGCCGAGCACCCAGCCGAACGACATGACCGGGACCGTCATCATGATCAGGAGGTAGGCGGCGCTGACGACGTCGCCCGTCTGCACGGCGCCGCTGCTGGCGCGCCAGGCGCCGACCCCGAGCACCACCAGGGTCCCGATGCTCGGGAGCATCTGGATCACGGGGTCGAACACGGCCCGGACGGTTCCGACACGGACGTTCGCGGCGCGCAGGGCGTCGGTGCGCCCGGCGAACCGGCTCTCCTCGCGGGTCTCGGTGCCCAGGGCCTTGACCAGCAGCGCGGCCTCGAAGGACTCGTGGGCGACGTCGGCGACGTCACCGCGCAGCTGCTGGGCGCGGGTCACGGCCGGTGACATGTGCCGCTGGTAGACGGCGTTGGCCGCGATGGTCAGCGGGAGGATCACGAGCGCGGCGAGCGCGAGCCACGGGTCGATCGAGACGAGCATCCAGACGGCGACCACGATCATCACCACGACGCCGAGCGCGAACGGCAGCGGGTTGAACACGTGCGTGGCCGCCTCGGTGTCGGAGGTGGCGTGGTTGAGCAGCTGGCCCGCCGGGTGCGACCGGTGCCAGGAGACGGGCAGGCGCAGGTACTGGCGGGTGAGCCGGGTCCGGTGGTCGGCCTGGTTGTCGACGAACCCGAAGCCCGCCCAGATGCGGCGTCCAGCCACGCTGAGCGCGAGGAGCAGCGCCACGGCCGCGAGGACGACGCCCGCGAGCCAGATGCGTTCCCGCCCGGCGGGGTCGCCCTCGAGCGCGGGGATCACGACCTCGTCGGTGGCCCAGCCGACGGCGCGGCTCACGCCGACGGTCAGCGCGCCGAACGCGCCGGACATGCCGACGGCCAGCACGTAGGTGCGCGGGTGCCCGCGCATGCCGCGCCACATCAGGGTCAGTGAGCGGCGCCAGCGGGGGCCGGTCAGGGCCATCGGCCGATCGGGGTGCCCCGGTACGGGCGGTGGCCCGCTGTCGGGGACGGTCGTCTGACGGGCGGCAGAGGGCACGGCGAGACCTCGCTTCATGGGATGAACCGATTTTCTCATGTCCCGGGAATCGATTCGACTGTTTTACGCCCAGGGCGACGTCGACGTTATGACCTTGACCAAGGTTGAGGTCAAGGTCGGAACCGGCTCAGCGCACGTCCACGCCCGCCGCGCGCATCGCGTCCTTGACCTGGCCCACCGTCAGCGCGCCGAAGTGGAACACCGACGCCGCGAGGACGGCGTCCGCCCCTGCCTTGGCCGCCTCCACGAAGTGCTCGGGCGTGCCTGCCCCGCCGGACGCGACGAGCGGCACGTGCACCCGGTCCCGCACCGCGCGGAGCATCTCCAGGTCGAACCCTGCGGTGGTGCCGTCGGCGTCCATCGAGTTGAGCAGGATCTCGCCCGCGCCGAGGTCCGCGGCCTTCGCCGCCCACTCCACCGCGTCGATCCCCGTGCCGCGGCGTCCGCCGTGCGTGGTGACCTCGTAGCCCGACGGCGTGGTGACGTCGCCCGTGACCCGGCGCGCGTCGACGCTCAGCGTCAGCACCTGCGAGCCGAACCGCTGGGCGATCTCGGCGATCAGCTCGGGGCGCGCGATGGCTGCCGTGTTCACGCCCACCTTGTCGGCGCCCGCCCGCAGCAGCCGGTCGACGTCGTCGGTCGAGCGCACACCACCACCCACGGTGAGCGGCACGAACACCTGCTCCGCGGTGCGGCGCACAACGTCGACCATGGTCTCGCGGTCGCCCGACGACGCGGACACGTCCAGGAACGTGAGCTCGTCGGCACCCTCGGCGTCGTACCGGTCAGCGAGCTCCACCGGGTCCCCGGCGTCGCGCAGGTCGGCGAAGTTGACACCCTTGACCACTCGACCCGCGTCGACGTCGAGGCACGGGATCACGCGGATCGCGACGGACATCAGCCCTCCTTCTTCGTGGTTTCTTGCTCGGTACCCACCTTGGGCGGATCAGGTTCGTGCGGATCGACCTTGTGCGCGTCGAGGATGTCCACCACGTACACCAGCGTCTCGCCGGCGAGCCGGCTCGTGGTGTTGGCGTGGCCGTCCTGCGGTGGCACCACCAGCAACACCTGGGAGCCGACGGTCTGTTCCAGCAGTCCCTGGTCCCAGCCCTCGACCAGCCTGCCGATCCCGATCTCCGCGGACTGCGGCGGGGTGTCCTCCGTCCAGGTGGTGTCGACGACGCTCCCGTCGCTCCAGCGGACCGCCGTGAACTCGGCGGTGACGATCTGTCCCGCTCGCACCTGCTGCCCCGACCCACGGATCAGCGGATGCACGACGAGTTCCGTCGGCGGCTCGACGCCGCGCGGGATCCGCACCTCCGGGACGCCGAGATCGTCGAGCCGCACCTGCGGCAGGCTCTTGGCCGGGGCCCCGCCCTCGACGCCGGACGCGCGGGCGGGCAGCACGTCGACGACAAGCAGCACCGGGACGCCGTCGTCCTCCTCGACGAGCGAGATCCGCGCACCGACGCGCACGCCCTCGAGCGCCTCGAAGAGGTTGTTGCCGAGGGACTCCTCGGTCATCGTGTAGGCGGCGGGCGCCGTGCGGAACGTGTTCTGCAGCTCGGTGCCGTCGCGGCCGTCCTGCGCGTAGAGGTTCAGCAGCACCGGGTCGTCGCGCTCCAGCACGTCGCCCGTGCCCGGCCAGACCGTCTCGGATCCCGTGCGCACCACGTCGAACGGCTTCTGGTAGTCGAGCGTCGGCGGAGCGCCGCTCGTTCCGTCGACCTGCAGCGGAGCCTGCGACGCCGACGACGTCGGTGCCGGGCCGACGTCCACCGGCAACGACGCCGGCGCACACGCAACTGTCGCCGTCACCGTCGCTGCTGCCAGCGCACCGACGACGACCCGTACCCAGGAACTCACCAGCAGATTCTCCCATGACGTGGGTGTGCCCCGGAATCGACCTGTGGGCGATCCCGGGGCACCGACCAGGACCTACATGCTCTCGATGAGGCGCTCCACGCGGTCGTCCACGCTCTTGAACGGGTCCTTGCACAGCACCGTGCGCTGCGCCTGGTCGTTCAGCTTGAGGTGCACCCAGTCCACCGTGTAGTCCCGGCGCGCCTCCTGCGCCGCGCGCACGAAGTCGCCGCGCAGCTTGGCCCGGGTGGTCTGCGGCGGCAGCGCCGTGGACTCGAAGACCTCCAGGTCCGTCGTGACCCGCTCGACCATGCCGCGTGCCGCGAGCAGGTTGTACAGGCCCTCCGTGCGGGAGATGTCGTGGTAGGCGAGGTCGAGCCGCGCGACGCGCGGGTCGTCGAGCCCCATACCGTGCTTCTCCTGGTACCGCCGGATGAGCCGGAGCTTGATGGCCCAGTCCAGCTCGCGGTCCACGAGCGAGAGGTCCTCCGCCTCCAGGGCACGCAGCCCGCGCTCCCACAGGTCGAGCACCTGCTTGACCACCGGCGTGACCTCGAGGTTCGCCTCGACCAGCTCACGAGCCCGCTCGTAGTACTCCGACTGGATCTCGATGGCCGTCATGGTCCGGCCGTTGGCCAGCGTCACGGCGTGCTTGCCGGAGCGGTCGTGGCTTATCTCGCGGATGGCACGGATCGGGTTCTCGAGCGTGAGGTCCCGCATCGGCACTCCGGCCTCGACGAGGCGCAGCACCAGGTCCGTGCTGCCCACCTTGAGCATGGTGGTCGGCTCCGCCATCGACGAGTCGCCGACGATGACGTGCAGCCGGCGGTACAGCTCGGCGTCGGCGTGTGGTTCGTCGCGCGTGTTGATGATGGGCCGCGACCGCGTGGTGGCGCTGGAGACGGCCTCCCAGATGTGGTCGGCGCGCTGCGAGAGGCAGTACACCGCACCGCGGGGCGTCGACAGCACCTTGCCGGCCCCGACCAGGATCTGGCGGGTGATCAAAAACGGCACGAGCACGTCGGACAGCCGCGAGAAGTCGCCCGACCGCCGCACCAGGTAGTTCTCGTGGCACCCGTAGGAGTTGCCCGCCGAGTCCGTGTTGTTCTTGAACAGGTGGATGCGACCAGGGAGGTCCTCGTGCTCGAGGCGCTGCTGCGCGTCCGCCACGAGCCCTTCCAGGATGCGCTCCCCGCCCCGGTCGTACGACACGAGCTGGCGTACGTCGTCGCACTCCGCCGTCGCGTACTCCGGGTGCGAACCCACGTCGAGGTAGAGGCGGGAGCCGTTCCTCAGGAACACGTTCGAGGAACGGCCCCACGCCACCACTTTCCGGAACAGGTAGCGGGCGACCTCGTCAGCAGACAGACCACGCCCGTCGTCGGCCGCGCACGTCACGCCGTACTCGGTCTCCAGGCCGAAGATCCTGCGGTCCATGGACTTCCCCTCCCTGTTCGCGGAACCTGCTGCTAGTGGTCGGTGCCGGACGTGCTGGGGGTGTCCGGCTCGTCGCCGGGCTTCTCCTCGGGCTTCTCCTCGGTCGCGGCCGGTCCGGTCGGGGACTCCTCGGTCGTGGTCGTGTCGGCCTGGTCGGTCGGTGCTTCAGGTGCGGGCATCGGCTCGGCCCTGGCCTGGGTACTGCCCTCCGCCTCGGGCGTCGGCGGCACGTCGGGCTTCGTCGCTTCCGCCGCTCCTGCGGGCGGCTCCGCACCATCGGCGAGGAGCTCGGCCAGGACCGGGCGGGCAAGGCGTCGGAACGACCGTCGTGGCCGGTCCCGTTCCAGCACCGCCACCTCGAGCTGGGCCGCCTCGATGGTGCGCGACGCCGATCCCTCGCCCGAGCCGAGCGCCGCCACGGCGAGCCGCAGCGCCTCCCCGAGCGACATGTTCTCGCGCCACCCCTCCTTGACGCGCCGGCCGAGCTGCTCGGCCTGACCACCCATGACGACGAAGCCGTGCTCGTCCGCAACGGTGCCGTCATAGGTGAGCCGGTAGATCTGGTCGTCCACGGAGTCGGCGCCCACCTCTGCGACGACGATCTCCACCTCGAGCGGCTTGGACTCGGTGATGAACACGGTGCCGAGCGTCTGCGCGTACGCGTTCGCCAGGCCACGCGCCGTCACGTCCGACCGGTCGTAGGAGAAGCCGCGCATGTCGGCGTACCGCACACCGGCCACGCGCAGGTTCTCGAACTCGTTGTACTTGCCGACGGCCGCGAAGGCGATGCGGTCGTAGATCTCCGAGATCTTGTGCAGCGCGCGCGAGGGGTTCTCGGTGGCGAACGCGATGCCGCCGTCGTAGGCGAGCACCACCACGGAGCGGCCGCGCGCGATGCCCTTGCGGGCGAAGTCCGCACGGTCCTTCATCAGCTGCTCTGGCGAGACATAGAACGGCATGTTCATGCGAGGTGCCCCCTCTCTCGGCGCTGCGCCACGATCTGCTCCGCGACACGGGAGATCTCCGCGTCCTCGACGCGCTGATAACCGTCCTCGGACACCGTGGCCACCACCGGGAAGATCCCCCGGACCGTGTCGGGCCCGCCCGTCGCGGAGTCGTCGTCCGCGGCGTCGTACAGCGCCTCCACCGCGACGTGGACCGCTGCCTCCGCGTCCATCCCACGACGCCAGAGCTTCTTCAGTGCGCCGCGCGCGAAGATCGAGCCGGAGCCCACGCCGTGGTGCTCGTGCTCCTCGTACCGGCCGCCGGTGGCGTCGTAGCTGAAGATCCGGCCAGTGCCCTTGGCCAGGTCGTAGCCCGCGAACAGCGGCACCACCGCCAGCCCCTGCATCGCCATGGGCAGGTTGCCACGCAGCATCGTGGCCAGGCGGTTCGCCTTGCCCGTGAGCGAGAGGAGCGAGCCCTCGATCTTCTCGTAGTGCTCGAGCTCGAGCTGGAAGAGCCGCACCAGCTCCAGCCCGATGCCGGCCGAGCCTGCGATGCCGACGGCCGAGTACTCGTCCGCCGGGAACACCTTCTCGATGCTGCGGCTGGCGATCATGGGACCGGCGGTCGCCCGGCGGTCACCCGCCAGCAGGACGCCACCGTCGAAGGTGAGCGCCACGATCGTGGTGGCGTGCGGGGACAGGGTCGCCGGGTCGGTCACGCCGGCAGGCATGACCCGGTTCCCGGGCAGCCGGTCGGGGGCGTGCTCGGTCAGGAAGTCCACGAAGGACGACGATCCCGGACGCAAGAAGGCGTCCGGGAGTCGTCCTGTGGTGCGGTCTGCGCTCAGGTCACTGCCCACCCTTCTGGACGAATCCACGAACGAACGACTCGGCGTTGGTCTCCAGGACCCCGTCGATCTCCTCGAGCAGAGCGTCGACCTCGTCGTCGTCCTTCTGTGCCGCCGCAGCGGCGGGGGCCGGAGCCTCCGCGTCGTCGTCGGGAGTGCGGTCCTCGTGTGACGGGTTGATTTGTTCCTGACCGGCCATGATCGCCTCCTGGTGATTCTCTGACGTAGTGCTGGTCTCGCAGCCTAGGCCCTGACCTTAGACATTGACCCTAGGCGGTGACACTGACATTGACGGTCACCTTCTTCCGGAGAGTCCCGCGAGCAGGGTCGCGGCGTCGGGGCTGGCGTCGAGCAGGGCGCCGATGTGGCGGCGCGTACCGCGGGTCGGGTCGAGCATCGGTACGCGCTGCAGGGCCTGGGACCCGTCGACATCGAAGATGACGGAGTCCCAGCTCGCCGCCGAGATCTGGTCCCCGTAGCGAGCCATCACCTCACCCCGGAAGTAGGCGCGGGTGTCCGTCGGCGGGTGCTGCACCGCCCGGGCCACGCTCTCCTCGTCGACGATGCGGTCCACCGCGCCCTTGGCGAGCAGCCGGTGGTAGATGCCGCGCTCGGGGCGCACGTCGGACCACTGCAGGTCCATGGCGTGCAGCCGCGGGTGGCCCCACTCCAGGTCGTCCCGCGAGCGCAGTCGGTCGAGCAGACGCATCTTGGCGATCCACTCCACCTCCCGCGCGCAGCTCGCCGGATCCGCACCGAGCCGCTCCACGACCGACGACCAGCGGTCCAGCACGGCGTCCGACTCGGCGTCGGTGCCGAGCACCTTCAGGGACCGCCGCACGACGTCGGCGACCTCGCCCTGGACCTGCAGCGCCGTCATCGTCCGGCCGTCGGCCAGGTCGAGCGGTGCGGTCAGCCCGAGATCGCGCGACACCTTCTGCACGTCGCTCACGGGGCTGGCCAGGCGCAGCGCACCGAGCTCTGCGCGGGCGTCCACGCCCGCCTCCGCCAGCTCGTCGAGGTGCTCCAGCACCCACAGGACCAGCGAGGTCGTGCCCGTCTTGAGGTAGGTCGGCACCTCCATCAGGTTGGCGTCGCCGATGATGAGGTGCAGGCGGCGCCACCGCTGGCGGTCGGCGTGCGGCTCGTCTCGGGTGTTCACGATGGGCCGGCGCAGCGTCGTCTCCAGGCCGATCTCCGCCTCGATGTAGTCGGCGCGCTGCGAGATCTGGTAGCCGGCGGTGCCGCTCGTCGCGCCCAGGCCGACGCGGCCGGAGCCCGTGAAGACCTGACGGGTGACGAGGAACGGCGTGATGAGCTCGGCGAGCGTGGTGAAGGGCAGCGACCGGTCCACGAGGTAGTTCTCGTGCGTTCCGTAGCTGGCACCCTTGCCGTCCACGTTGTTCTTGTAGAGCACGACCTCGCTGCCGGGGAAGCTCGCCAGCTCCCGCAGCGCCGCGAGCATGACCCGCTCGCCGGCGACGTCCCAGCGCACGATGTCCTCCGGAGTCATCACCTCGGGCGAGGAGTACTCGGGATGGGCGTGGTCCACGTACAGCCGGGCACCGTTCGTGAGGATCACGTTCGCGGCGCTCGGGTCGTCGTACTCCTCGGCGGGCGGCCGCTCGACCTCCTGGGTCGACCCGGTCCGGCGTCGGCCCCTGCCGGGCAGGCCCGGCTCCACCACGGGCACCTGCCCGGTGACGGGGCCCGACGGCGCGGGCAGCGCCGGGTCGTCGGTCAGCATCGACGGCTGCGCCGAGGCGCGGTCGAGGTGGAACCCGCGCGCGTCCTGCAGCGGGTCCTCGTCGTCATAGTCCCAGCGGGCCTTGCCACCCGTACCTTCGGTACGCGTGGAGATCGCTCGGTAGGTCGTCACCACCTGGCTGGAGAGCAGCATGGGGTTGGCCAGGGGACGACCTGGCTGCAGTACCCCGTACTCGGTCTCGATACCCATCACACGACGAACGCTCACGTCCACCACCCTATGCCGGAGTAGTCCCGTTGGTCGGGCAGGGCCCGCGCCCGTCGGCGGACGGACGCGGACCCTGCCCCGATCGTTGTCAGAGGTACTGACCGGTGTTCTGGACGGTGTCGATGGTGCGTGGCGTGGCGCCCTCGCCCTTCTTCTGGACGATGGTGCGGATGAAGACGATGCGCTCGCCCTTCTTGCCGCTGATGCGCGCCCAGTCGTCGGGGTTCGTCGTGTTCGGGAGGTCCTCGTTCTCCTTGAACTCGTCGACGCACGCGGTCAGGAGGTGCTCCACGCGGATGCCCTTCTGCCCCGTGGACAGGAAGTCCTTGATCGCGTTCTTCTTGGCGCGGTCCACCACGTTCTGGATCATGGCACCGGAGTTGAAGTCCTTGAAGAACAGGACCTCCTTGTCCCCGGACGCGTAGGTGACCTCGAGGAACTGGTTCTCCTCGTCCTCCGAGTACATGCGCGCCACGACCGAGGTGATCATGCCGTCGAGGGCCGAGGCGATGTTGCCGTCGTACTCCGCCAGGTCCTCGGCATGGATCGGCAGCTCCTTAGTGAGGTACTTGCCGAAGACCTCCTTGGCGCCCTCGGCGTCGGGCCGCTCGATCTTGATCTTCACGTCGAGGCGGCCCGGGCGCAGGATGGCCGGGTCGATCATGTCCTCACGGTTCGACGCACCGATGACGATGACGTTGTCGAGCCGCTCCACGCCGTCGATCTCCGCGAGGAGCTGGGGCACGATGGTGGTCTCCACGTCCGAGGAGAGTCCGGTACCGCGGGTGCGGAACAGCGACTCCATCTCGTCGAAGAAGACGACGACGGGCATCCCCTGGCTGGCCTTCTCCCGAGCGCGGGAGAAGATCAGCCGGATGTGCCGCTCGGTCTCGCCGACGTACTTGTTGAGCAGCTCCGGGCCCTTGACGTTGAGGAAGAAGCTCTTCACCTCGGGGTTGCCCCCGTTGGCACGCGCCACCATCCCCGCGAGGGAGTGGGCCACCGCCTTGGCGATGAGCGTCTTGCCGCAGCCGGGAGGGCCGTACAGGAGGACGCCCTTGGGCGGACGCAGCCCGTGCTCGCGGAACAGGTCGGGATGTGCGAAGGGCAGCTCGACGGCGTCCCGGATCGCCTCGATCTGCGGGCCCAGGCCACCGATGTCCTCGTACTCGATGTCCGGGACCTCTTCGAGGACCAGCTCCTCGACCTCGGACTTCGGCACGACCTCGAACACGAAGCCGCTGCGCGTGTCGATCGTGAGCGAGTCGCCCACCCGGAGCGGCACGTCCATCACCGAGCCGGCGAGGCGCACGACGCGCTCCTCGTCGGCGCGGCCGACGACGAGCACCCGGTCACCGCCGAGCATCTCCTTGACGGTCACCAGCTCGCCCGTGCGCTCGTACTCGCCCGCACCGACCACGGTCATGGCTTCGTTGAGCTTGACCTCCTGGCCCGGGCTGAGCCGGGTGACGTCCAGGTTGGGGCTCGCGGACACATGCATCTTGCGACCGGCGGACGAGATGTCGACCGAACCGTCGGCATGAGCCCCCAGGAACACGGCGTACGTACCCGGCGGCTTGGCAAGCTCGTCGAGCTGTTTTTTCAGCTCGACGATCTGATCGCGCGCCGCACGGAGTGCCTCCGCCAGACGCTCGTTCTTGGCTGAGAGGAGGGCAATCTGGCGCTCGTAGTCGCGGTTTGGCAAAGACTCATGCTCGGGATGGTTGTATCCTGACGTGCTCTCGGTCATGACATCCCCTCTCGTAGGGCCCGGGAGGCGACCATATGACGCAAACGCCTCCGAGAACAGCACTCTAAGCACAGTCACTGACACACCGGGAGCAAGAACACCCGTTTGAGACGCGCGGGGTACGCGATCGTTACAGCCCGTTCACGCCGGCGGGGTGTTCGGATCCTCGGGCGCAACGCCCAGGTCACGGCGCACCTTACGGACCTTCTTGTCCGACACGGCACGCTCGCCGAGCTCCTCCGGAGTCCACTCCGCCTCGGGCGTCGCGGGGTACGCACCCTTGGCAGGACGCCGTTTCCGCTCGGGCGCGGTCACGCCGTCGGCCATCCGGCGCGCGATGATGAGGAATCCCGTGTGGCCGATCATCCGGTGCTCGGGACGCACGGCCAACCCCTCGAGGTGCCACCCGCGGATCATCGTCTCGAAGGCCGCCGGCTCGGTGAACCGGCCGTCCGCACGCAGATCTTCCGCTGTGCGCGAAAGTTGCGTCGTGGTGGCCACGTAGCAGACGACGACGCCGCCGGGGGCGAGCGCCGAGGCGACGGCGTCGACGTTCTCCCAGGGCGCGAGCATGTCCAGCACGACGCGGTCGACCTCCCCCGGCTCCGCGACCTGGGGCAGGACGTCGGAGAGGTCACCGACGGAGAGCTGCCACGCCGGGTGCGGCGCGCCGAAGAACGTCTCGACGTTGCCCTGGGCGATGGCCGCGAAGTCCTCGCGCCGCTCGATCGAGTGCACGTGGCCCGCGTCGCCGACGGCGCGCAGCAGCGACATCGTCAGCGCGCCGGAGCCGACGCCGGCCTCGACCACGCGGGCGCCCGGGTAGATGTCGGCCATGGCGACGATCTGCGCGGCGTCCTTCGGGTACACGACGGCCGCGCCGCGCGGCATCGACAGGACGTAGTCGGCCAGCAGCGGGCGCAGGGCCAGGTACTCGATGTCCGCGGTGTTGACCACCACGGACCCCTCGGGCTGCCCGATGATCTGCTCGTGCTTGAAGTAGCCCCTGTGCGTGTGGAAGGTCCCGCCGGGCTGCAGCGTGATGGTGTGCAGACGACCCTTGGGGTCGGTGAGCTGGACCTTGTCGCCCACGCGGAACGGGCCTCGGCGCAGTTCGGCGCCGGTGGCGGTAGTGGTATCGGTGGGTGTGGTCACGACGGACCATCTTATGCGCTGGGCCACCTGCCCGCGTGCGGCATGGGGCGGCGCCGGCCGGTGCGGGCCCGCCACCACCGGTCAGGCCGCGCGCACTGCCCGCGCGACGTCGGCGAGGTCGAGCACGCCGGTGACCCGTCCGGCGTCGACCACAGGGACGAGCCTTGCGCCACCGGACCGCTGGGCCAGATGCGTCAGCAGGTCCGTGCCCGACATCTCCGGGTGGACCGCCGACCCGGCGACGAACGGCACGGCGACGGCGTCGACCGGGGTTCCCGACTGCGTCGAAGGGGGGACCGCGGCGACGGCGGCGTCGTCGAGCACTGCGACGGGAACCTGGTCGTGCCCCACGACGACCAGGCGGTAGGCCGACGCCGATGACGCCCCGCTCACGGCGGACGTCCGGACGCTCAGCGCCTCAGCGACGGTGGACCCGAGCGGCACCAGGAGCACCGGCGCCGCCAGCGCTCCGGCGGACAGCCCGGCAACCGCCTCCCTGCGCAGCCCGTTCGTGATCGCGGCACCAGCGCCCGCCCAGAGGAAAGCCCCGATCAGGGCCGACCACAGGACGGTGGTGAGGCGTGGTGTGGTGCCCTGCAGGAACGGCACGACCAGTGCCCACAGCAGGACGCCGGCAGCGACGAGGCGACCGACCCAGCCGGCCACGACGGTGCCCGTGGTGCGCTTGCCCGTCACGGCCCAGACGAGGGACTCGAGGATCTGCCCTCCGTCGAGCGGCAGACCCGGGAGCAGGTTGAAAGCGCCGACGAACGCGTTGGACACCGCGCCGGCGTAGAGCAGGAGCGTCGGCACGTTCAGCACAGGCGAGGCCTGGTAGGCGAACCAGAACCCGGCCGCGAGCGCCAGGTTCGTCAGCGGCCCGACGACGGCGACGAGGAAGCCGTCGAGGGGCCGTCCCAGGCCGCCGGTATACGCGGTGTGGCCGCCCCAGAGCGTGACGGCGAGCTCGGTGACGTTCTGGCCGCGCGCCCTGGCGACCAGCGCGTGCGCCACCTCGTGCAGGAACACCGAGCCGAACAGGAGCAGCACGAACGCGAAGGCGACGAGGTAGGCGCCTGCTCCGAGCTGCGGCGCTATCGCCTGCACGTTGGGCACGAACAGGATGGTCAGGACGAGGGCGGCGAGGAACCAGGACCGCGTGACGACGACGGGCGCGCCGGCCACGCGGCCGATGACGAACCCCTTCGAGCGCTGCGGGGCGGGCGGTGCGGGTGTGGAGGCGGGCTCCGAGGTGGTCACTGGACAAACCTATCCGGCCGGTCGGCCGTGGCGGGACGACGCGCTGTGGACAACTCCCGAGGACTGTCGGTGGCCGCGCCTAGGGTTGGGGCATGACGACGACGGAGGTATCCCAGGGGCCGGTGCCGGGCGTTCCGGCGGAGGCGGCCGCGGCCGTATCGGCAGTGCGCGCACCCTCACGGCCGCCGGCCCTGTCGCCGTCGCGTGCGAACGACTTCATGCAGTGCCCGCTGCTGTTCCGGTTCCGCACGGTGGACCGGCTGCCGGAGCCGCCGTCGGCCGCAGCCGCGCGCGGCACGCTCGTGCACGCGGTGCTGGAGCGGTTGTACGACGCCCCGCTGGGCGAGCGGACGCTCGCCGCGGCGCACGACCTGCTGCCGGGCGAGTGGGACCGGCTGCTGGAGGCGGACGACCGGTACACGTCGTTGTTCACCGACGGGATCGGCCCGGACGGGCAGGACCGCGACGGCTGGCTCGCGGGAGCGGGCTCGCTGCTCGGTACGTACTTCACGCTGGAGAACCCGAACCGGCTGGAGCCGGCCGAGCGGGAGCTGCTGGTGGAGTCGCAGCTCGACGGCGGTCCGCTGCTGCGCGGCATCGTGGACAGGCTGGACGTCGCACCGACCGGCGACGTGCGGGTGGTCGACTACAAGACCGGCAAGTCGCCGCGCCCCGGCTACGAGACGTCGGCGGTGTTCCAGATGCGGTTCTACGGGCTCGTCCTGTGGCGCGAGCGGGGAGTGCTGCCCAAGATGCTGCAGCTCGTGTACCTGGGCGACGGCCAGGTGCTGCGGGGCGAGCCGACGACCGAGCACCTTGAGCACACGGAGCAGAAGATCCGCGCCATCTGGTCGGGCATCGAGGAGGCGGCCCGGACCGGGGAGTGGAAGCCCCGCAGGTCCAAGCTGTGCGGCTGGTGCGCGCACCAGGCGCTGTGCCCGGAGTTCGGCGGAACTCCCCCGGAGATCCCGGAGGGCGCCGTGGCGTTGCGCCTGGCTATCGCGGTCTGAACCCACCTGCCGAACGGCCAGACCGCGGCGGGCGGTGCAAACCAGCGCGGGCCACACCGGGGCGGGCCGGGCAGGCCGGGCAGTCCGGCCCGGAAGCTCAGCCGAGCAGCTCGACGACCTCGCCGGACACGATCCGCCCGAGCACCTCGAGGTCGATCTGCTTGAGCGACGCCGCTCGGCTGAGGCCGGGACGCTGCGGCACCGGCACCTCGGCGGGCACGCCCAGCGTGCGGGCGCCCGAGGCGAGCGCCGACGTGATGCCGGGGCTGGAGTCCTCGATCGCCACGCAGTCCTCCGGTCGCACGCCGAACAGGCCGGCGGCCGCCAGGTACGGCTCGGGGTGGGGCTTGCCGTTCGTCACCTCGTCACCGGTGACGAGGTGGGCGAAGGTGCCCGCGGGGGCGCCGTCCGCCACGAGCTGGGCCTGGCTGCGGTAGGACATCGTGACGATCGCGCACGGCACCTGCGCCGCGCGCAGGTCTTCGATCAGCTCGAGCACACCGGGGCGCCACGGCACCGCTTCCCGCAGCTGCTCGTTCACCCGGGCCACGAGCCAGGTGACGATCTCGGCGGGCTCGAGCGGGACTCCGGCGTCGCGCAGCATCCCACCGGTGGTGACGAGCGCCTGGCCGACCGCGCTCAGCGCGTCCTCGTGGGTCCACGTGGCTCCGTGCGCCGCGACGATCTCCCGCTCGGCGCGCATCCAGTAGGGCTCGGTGTCGACGAGGGTGCCGTCCATGTCGAACAGGACGGCAGCGGGCAGGGCGGCGGATGAGTCACGAGGCACCGGCACATCGTAGGTGCCGACGTTGTACAGGCGGTAACGGGCGCCGGGCCGCTGGGCTCATTGGGCGAGGAGCTGCTCCACGCGCTCCTCCTGGTCGGCGTCCAGCTGCGTCCGGTCGAACGCTGCGACCGCCTTGTCGAACGTCCGGTTCACCGTTGGCTCGATCTCGACGACGCCCGCGGGGGCGACCATCGCGTCCTCGTACTCCGCGATCCAGGCGTCGATGTGCGCCACGTACGCGGCGCGCGCCTGGTCCAGCTCGCTCCCGTCGGCGAGCTCCACCGCCCGGATGTCCTCCTTGGCGGTCAGGACTCCGTCGCGCGCCTCTTCGGCGAGGTCGGGCACGTCGGTCATGAGCGCGGTGGCGAGCTCCTCCTGCCGCTCGGCGTCGGAGGTGGCTTCGATCTCGTCGAACCGGCCGCTGATCTCGTCGATGTAGTCGCGCATCGTCGACTCGCTGTGCTCCACGGCCTCGAGCAGCACGTCAGCGGGCTCGCTGGTGCGCTCGGCCTGGGACCAGGCGATGCCGCCGCCGGCGCCGGCGACGACGAACGCGCCGACCGCAGACAGCAGGGCCCGGTGATTTCGCAGGTTGAGCATTGCCTCATACTCACCCGAACCTGGGGTGCGCCGCGCGTCCGGAGATGTGATTCGTAGCGGAGTAATCAGGCATATAGCCATATTCCCGGCATCGACCGCCTCCCGCGCGCCCGAATCGACCGGAACGCCGCCAGATCGCAGGACCGGTCGAGGTGCGCCGCGGCCCGTCGGCGTCGGGCCGGTTCGCACCCCGAGCAGACCCGCGCGGAGGGGAACGACGCAACTCACAGCTCCGCCGCGCGCGCCGCGACGTCCTGGGCGATGCTGGCCCTCGGTCGGCGGCCTCGGCCGGCGACTCCCGGCAGCACCGACGAGGAGGAAACAGACCGTGTTCGGACCCGATTTCTTCGAGCGACTCTCGCAGCGGATGTACTACGACCTCGACGGGAAGCCGATCACCCAGGACCAGTGGTCGGTCCTGCGGCTCGGAGCCGGCAGCGCCCACGTCGCGCGGGACCACATCGGGTTCTACCACGTGTCCACCGTCTGGACCGGGATCGATACGGCGGCCCCGGTCGACGACGACCAAGGACACACCCCGCTGATCTACGAGACCATGGTCTTCGTCGAGCGGCTGGACCCGGACGGCGTGCTCGCGGAGGACGACCGGCTGGACTGCACCGAGCAGTACGCCGAGCTGCACGCCACGCGCGACGACGCGCTGGCCGGCCATCACCGCGCTCTGAGCATGGTCAGGGACTGGATAGTCAACGGCCGACCGGAGCTCTGACGACGGAGGGCACGGATGCAGACCAGCACACCTTCTCCCACCACGTCCCGCACCGCCCGCCGCGCCGTGCACGACCCGGCGACCTACGGTGAACCGATGCACGGAACCACCCCGTGGGAGCTCGACCCCGCGGGAGCACAGGCACTGCTGACCGAGCACTTCGAGCCCGGCGCTGACCGTCTCGCCCACTCGATCGGCGTCGGACGGCGCGCCGAGCATGTCGCGCGGGCGCTGGGCCGGTCCGAGCTGCTCGTCTCCGCCGCCTACCTGCACGACATCGGCTATGCCGTGGCGGCGCGAGACACGGGCCTGCACCAGCTCGACGGTGCCCGCTACCTTCGTGCGCTCGGCGCCCCGGCGGCGCTGACCGCCCTCGTCGCGCATCACACGGCGGCGACCGTCGAGGCGGCGGAGCGGGGCCTGGACACGGCCCTGCGGCGCGAGTTCCCCACGCCGTCGGGCGAGCTGCTGGACCTGCTCACCTACTGCGACATCACCACGTCGGCGCGCGGCGAGGCCGTCACCGTGGACGAGCGGTTCGACCACATCTACGACCGCTACCCGCCCGGCCACCTCGTGTCCCGCAGCATGCGCCGCGCGGAGCCGGGGCTCCGGCGCACGGTGACCGGGATCGAGCGCCGCCTGGAGCGCCGGCTCACGTGAGGAAGGGCTGCGTCCGCGTCGTGTCCAGGGCATGCTCGATCCGCAGCCGCATCGAGGGGTGGATCTCCAGCTCGCCGAGTCGATCGGCCTGCTGCCAGGCGACCTCGCTCGACTCGCCCGACGTCCGTGGCGCTCCCCCGGTCACCGTGCCGCGCATGCAGATGGAGAACTGGGCTCGGACCTCGCCGTCCGAGTAGACGATCACGTGCCGGGGATCGGTGTAGATCCCGACGAGGCCGGTGATCCGGACGCGGTAGCCGGTCTCCTCCTCGGTCTCCCGGACGCCGGCCTCGCGCACGGTCTCGCCGGGGTCGATGCCGCCGCCCGGCAGGGCCCAGAGGTCGTTGTCGGTCCGGTGGATGAGCAGCAGCCGTCCGACGTCGTCCTGCACCGCCACCGTGACGGACGGGACCACGGAGTTCACGGGCGGCGCGGCCGGATCGTCGAAATAGTCGAACCGCGCCATCACGCCACCCTGCCCGAGTCCTCCGTCCGAGGCCATGCCTCCAGAGGTTTCGCGGCGTTCCAGACCCGCTCGAACCCCGCCTGGTAGGCGGGCGCCATCGACGCCTCCGGACCGTCCTTCAGGTGCAGCAGCGGGTTGGCCCCAGCGGGTGAGCCCCAGACGTGGGTGTTGACCAGCAGGTCGTCGTCGAACCGGAAGGTCGTCGCGTACAGGGTCTGGTCGTGCAGCCGCACCTCGACGCCCGGGGTGCCGAGCGCCGGCGCCAGGTAGGCCAGCACCAGCGCGATCCGCCCCGCGAGCCCCGTGCCGCCCTCCTCCTGGGTCCGTACGGCTACTGCGGCGCCGTCCGGGTCGCCCAGCAGCAGCCGCACCTGGACCCCGCGCGCCGCCATCGTGACGATCTCCGTGGTCAGGTCGAGAGTCTGGTCGGGCAGGAACGTCGCCGCGAACGCGTGCAGCTCGAACCGCTGCTCCACGCCCGCGAGGAACGCCCGCCAGGTCCCGGACGGCACGGCCCGCCGCGCCGGGTACACGCCGACGATCTCCTGGGCCGCCGCCTCGGCCCGGTCGACGTCGCCCCACAGCGCCGCGACGTCGCAGCCCAGGGCGTCGGACACCGCCACGCGATGTCGTGGGTGCGGCGTGCGGCCCTGGGCCACCCACCGCTCCACGGTCTTCGGATCCACGCCGACGGCGGCCGCGAGCCGTACCTGGCTCAGGCCGGCCTGGCTCATCGCCGCTACCAGTCTTTGATTCCTCACGTGTTACCCCCCAGGGACGTATCTATCACCGAAACGTCCCGAGCGCTGCCGATGGCACGTCCCATGCCCTCGGCGCACAGTGGACTCAGCCAGTCGTCACCCGTCCGCCCTATGCCCGACCCGTGCCCCGGAGAGTCTCGTGAATCCCATTGCAGCGCAGTCGGTCACCGAACGTCTCGGCGATGTCATCGATCTCCTGCGGCACGTCCGCGCGGACTGGATCGAGGTGCTCACCGTCACGCCTGAGCGCGTGTGCCTCCAGCCCTGGCACCTGGACGACGGCGAGAGCATCGCCCGCGCGCTCGGCCTGGACCACGCCATCGACCAGCGGATGATGGACCCCGGGTACACCCTGTGGACCGGCACCTGGCGCGGCGTCGAGGTGCAGGTGCGCGGAGCGCTCCGGGCCGGCGTGCCGGTGTTCTGACCTGGCCATCCGGTCCGCCACGGACACCGGACCCGCAAATTCGCCCGTCCGCGAACGCGGTCGCGCCCCTGGCCACGCCGAGCGCCCCACACCCTAGGCTGGGGGGATGACCGACGCGCATCACGAGCAGCCGGAGCAGGCCTCGCCTCGCCAGACCGTGCTCCTCGCTGCCTTCGAAGGTTGGAACGACGCGGGGAGCGCCGCTACGACGGCGCTCACGCACCTGGCCGAGGTGTGGGGCGCCGAGAAGGTGACGGAGCTCGATCCCGAGGAGTTCCACGACTTCCAGGTCAACCGGCCGTACATCGCGCTGGACGACGACGGTAAACGCTCGATCACCTGGCCGACGACGTCCGTGTCGGTGGCCCAGGTGGGTGAACGCAAGGTGGTGCTGGTGCACGGTGTCGAACCATCGATGCGCTGGCGCAAGTACTGCGAGGAGCTGCTGCAGGTGGCCGACGACCTCGGGGTGCGCACGGTGATCACGCTCGGCGCGCTCCTGGCCGACGTGCCGCACACCCGGCCCATCCCGATGACCGCGACGTCGGACAGCGTGGGCCTGCAGGCCGTGCTCGACATCGAGGCCAACACCTACCAGGGCCCGACCGGGATCGTCGGGGTGCTGCAGCACGAGGCGGCGCAGCGCGACCTGCAGTCGGTCAGCCTCTGGGCGGCGGTGCCGCACTACGTCGCCAACCCGCCGTCGCCCAAGGCGACGCTCGCCATCCTCACGCGCGTGGAGGAGATCCTCGGCGAGTCGGTCCCGATGGGTGAGCTGCCCGACGACGCGGCAGCCTGGCAGCACGGCGTGGACGAGCTGGCGTCGGAGGACTCCGAGATCTCCGAGTACGTGGCCCAGCTGGAGGAGGCGAAGGACACCGCAGAGCTTCCCGAGGCGTCGGGCGACGCGATAGCGCGGGAGTTCGAGCGCTACCTGCGCCGGCGCGACACCGGCGGCAAGGACAGCGGCCCCGAGAAGCTCTGACCGCCCGCAGCGGGTCTGCCCGGGCAGCGAAGAGGCCTGAGCCCCCGCAGGGGCTCAGGCCTCTCTCATCCGGTTCTGGCGGTCGGGTTCACGCACTGTTCGAGATCGGCTCGATCCGCACTCCGGCGTCCGGACCGTGAAATCCCACCCACGTCTCGAGGCACCGTGCGGCGTCCTCGACGCGGTCGTAGACCGGGGCGTATCCCGGCCCGTTGCGCACCACGCGATAGCGCGTGCTGCACCGGGGCGTCGTCGTGACGGTGACCCGGGTCTCGCCCGTGAAGTCTTCCTCGTACTCCGTCATGTTCCCCATCCTGCCCCGGGTTAAATGCAAACGGAAGCAGGGGTCAAAACTAACCTGACCGGCGCATGACGTGGCCCTGGCCTACCTGGTGCAAACCAGACCACCGAACCGTCAAAGACGCACTCCGAGCAGGGCGTTCACCGTCCGGGCCATGATCCCCGGCGCGCCCTCCTCGTCCGCCGAGGTGTCCCGAGCGGGGTCGAGCGACACGTCCGCCCAGGCGTCGACGGCGGCCACTGCGGCCGGGGCGTCGAGGTCGTTCGCGAGCGCCGACCGGACCGCGGCCAGTGTCGCGTCCGCGGACGGGCCGCCGTTGCCCGACACCGCGGAGCGCCACCGCACGAGCCGTGCCTCGCCCTCGGGCATCGACGTCTCGTCCCACTCCCACTCGGTGCGGTAGTGGTGGACCAGCAGGGCCAGCCGGATCGCCATCGGGTCGTGCCCGGCCGTGCGCAGGCCCGAGACCAGGACCAGGTTCCCGAGCGACTTGCTCATCTTCTCGCCCTCGTAGCCGACGAGGCCCGCGTGCACATGCGTGCGCGCCCCGGCGGGCTCGCCCCCCTGCGCCCCCGGACACAGCACGCGCAGGTGCGAGGTCGACATCTCGTGGTGCGGGAACAGGAGGTCCGAGCCGCCGCCCTGCACGTCGAACCGCTCCCCGCCGGCCAGGCCGAGCCCGTCCCGGGCGATCACCGCGCACTCGATGTGCCAGCCCGGACGCCCGGTGCCGAGCGGCCCACCGTCCCAGGCCGGCTCGCCCGGACGCTCGCGGCGCCACAGCAGCGGGTCGAGCGGGTCCTTCTTGCCCGCACGGCCGGGGTCGCCGCCACGCTCGGCGAAGTCGGCCAGCGCCTGCGCGCGGTCGAGGTGCGCGACGGCGCCGAAACGCGGGTCCGCGGTGAGGTCGGCGTAGACGTCGCCCAGCTCCGGCGTCGGGCCACCGGCACCCGGCTCGACCGGTACGCGGTAGGCGGCACCGGAGTCGACCATGCCGGCCACGGCGCGTGCGACGTCGGGCACCGACTCCACGGCTCCCGTCCACGTGTCCGGCGGGACGACGCCGAGCGCCGTCATGTCCTCGCGGAAGAGTGCGGTCTGGGCGGCGGCGAGCTCGCGCCAGTCCACACCGGTCGCGTCGGCGCGCTCGAGCAGCGGGTCGTCGACGTCGGTGACGTTCGAGGTGTAGAGCACGTCCTTGCCCGCGTCGCGCCAGGCGCGCACCAGGAGGTCGAACGCGACGTAGGTGTTCGCGTGGCCGATGTGGGTGGCGTCGTACGGCGTGATACCGCACGCGTAGAGCCGGGCGCGTGGCCCCGGCGCCGCCTCGACGAGCTCACCGGTGGAGGAGTCGTGGACCCGCACCGGGTCGGAGGCGGGGAAGCCGGGGAGCTCGGGGACTTGGGGTGTGGGCCAGGCGTGCACGCGACCAACGATAACCGTCGGCGGCGACACTCCCGGACCACGTCAGGGCCCTGCGCCTGTGTTCTACGCGACGCCACCGGTCGCGTCGATGGTGCCGGACGCGAGCAGCCAGGCGACGGCGCCGGCGAGGGCGAACCGGTAGTACACGAAGGGCTTGTAGGAGTAGTTCCCGACGATCTTGAGGAACCCGATGATGACCGCGTACCCGACGCCGAACGCGATGATCGTCCCGATGATCGTGGCGCCCCAGCCGGGCGCCCCGGCGGGGATCGGCTCGCCCATCGTCTTGAACAGCTGGTAGAAGCCCGAGCCGAGCACGGCGGGCAGGGCGAGCAGGAACGAGTAGTCCGCTGCGGCCTTGCGCGTGAAGCCCATGGTCATGCCGGCGGTGATGGTGCCGCCGGAGCGCGAGACGCCCGGCACGAGGGCCAGTGCCTGGGCCAGGCCGAAGCCGATGGCGCTGCGCCCGGTGAGCGAGGTCAGCTCGCGCTCCTGGCGGCCGAAGATGTCGGCCAGGAGGAGGAGGAGCCCGAAGAACGCGAGCGTGAAGACCGTGAGCCACAGGTTGCGGAAGGTGGACTCGATCTGTTCCTCGAACAGCAGGCCGAGCACCACGATCGGGACCGACCCGAAGATGATGTACCAGCCCATCGCGGCGTCGTGGTTCGCGACGACGCCCGGGCGGCCGTGCCGCACGTCGACGGACCCCGGCCGCGGCCCCAGTCCGGTGCGCGCACGCCAGCCCTTGCCGTTCGCGCCGGACAGCGCCCTGGACCACGCGACGAGGATCGCGCCGATCTTCTGGCGGTAGTAGATGATCACCGCCGCCTCGGTCCCGATCTGCGTGATGGCGGTGAACGCCGCGCCGGGATCACCTGAGCCCATCAGCTCACCGACGATCCGCAGGTGCGCCGACGACGAGATCGGCAGGAACTCGGTAAGGCCCTGTACGAGGCCCAGAAGGATCGCTTCCCACGCAGTCACGGGCGGTGACACTACCCCACGGCGCGCCTCCTGACGCACCCGCAGGAGCCGCGGGTAGCCTGCCTCACATGGAACGACGCCGCGTGGGCAGCTCTGGCCTACGGGTCTCCGAACTCGGGCTCGGGACCATGACCTGGGGTCGCGACACCGACGAGATCGACGCCGTCGAGCAGGTGCGGGACTTCCTCGACGCCGGCGGCACCCTGATCGACACCGCGGCCAGCTATGCCGACGGCGACGCCGAACGAGTCATCGGCACGCTGCTGTCCGGCAAGGTGGCCCGCCACGAGGTGGTGCTCACCACCAAGGCGGGCATCCGGTCGGAGTCCCGGCCCGACGGCGGCTCCGGCCGCGTGGTGGACGCCTCCCGCGGCGCTCTGCTCGACAGCCTCGACGAGTCGCTGCTGCGCATGGGGACCGACCACGTGGACCTGTTCCTCGTGGCCTGCCCCGACCCGCACACCTCGCTCGAGGAGACCTGCAACGCGCTGCGCATCGCGGTCACCAGCGGGCGCGCCCGGTACGTGGGGCTGAGCAACCACCCCGGCTGGGCCACCGCACGCGTCGCGACCCTGCTGGAGCCCGACGTCGGCCTGGCCGCCGTCGAGCTCGAGTACTCGCTGCTGCAGCGCGGCGTGGAACGTGACGTGCTGCCCGCCGCCGACGCCCTCGGGGTCGGCCTGCTGGCGTGGTCGCCGCTCGGGCGCGGCGTGCTCACCGGCAAGTACCGGCGCGCCATCCCCGCGGACTCGCGGGCGGCGGGGGCGCTCGCGGGGTTCGTGCAGCCGTACCTGGAGGGCGCGGCGCCCGCCGTCGTCGAGGCGGTGGCTACCGCGGCCGAGGGGCTCGGCCGCAGCGCCGGGGAGGTCGCCGTCGCCTGGCTGCTGGAGCGCGAGGGCATCGCGTCGGCGATCGTGGGCGCACGAACGCCCGCCCAGCTTCGTTCGTCGCTGGAGGCCGCGACCCTCGAGCTGCCCTACGAGGTGCACGCGGCGCTCGACGACGTCTCCGCCCCCGAGATCGGCTACCCCGAGCGCTGGTGACCGTGCCAGCTCCCGTGCGTGCTCAGCGTTGCTGCGCGGGCTGCGGCTGCTCCTCCGCTTCCTCCAGGTCGTCGTCGAAGTCGATGTCCTCGAGGTCGTCGTCCTCGTCGTCGTCCTCTTCGTCGTCGTCGTCGACCTCGTCGGCCAGGTAGAACGGCGTCACCTCGCCGAACACCGTGGCCAAGGACTCCTCGTACACCTCGTAGGCGTCGGCGAGCACGTCGTACGCGTCGTCGACGGCGGGGTCGTCGTCACTCCGGCGAGTGGCGACCGCGTGATGATGGGCCTCGAGTGCGGCAATGAGGCGATCGAGCGCGGCACGCGGTTCAACGGTCATGCCTTGACTGTAGCGTCAGGTCCTGGCTGACGGGATCGCAAATCCTGATCGTTACGGCCAACTTCCCGGCGGCCCGGCCTCCCGGCTGCCGCGGACAGGGTTTCCCCCCATGCCCGATCTGGAACATGGTCCCGTGGGCGGACGACGGGCGGGCCGCGGCTGGTTTGGATGGTGGGCATGAGCACCCTTGCCCTCACCACCGGCCCAGCGGCCCAGACCCGGCAGCGCTGGCGATTCCTCGACTCGCTGCGGGGCTTCGCCGTGTTCGGAATCCTCCTGGTCAACGCTGTCGATATCACCGACGTCGGTATGGCCCGGCTCCTCGAGGGTGGCGGCGCGCTCTCCGACCCGGTGCGCGAGACGCTCTACCTCACGGTCCAGACCCGCTTCGTGCCCATCTTCATCCTGCTGTTCGGCATGAGCCTGTGGATGGTGCTCGACGGCGCACGCGCCCGCGCACCCCGCCCCGGGCTGGTGATGGTGCGCCGCCTGGTCGGCCTCACGATCATCGGCGGGCTCCTGATGCTCGCCTACCCGGGCAACATCCTCCTGGAGTACGGCATCGTCGGCCTGCTGATGCTGCCCGTCGTCCTGTTCGCCCCGCGGTGGGTGACGCTCGGCGCCGGCGTCGTGCTGACCGTCGCCGCGTACGCGCTCTTCGGCGGGGGCACCACGTCCGTCCCCGGCCTCGTGCTGCTCGGCGCCGGCGCGGCGGCCTTCGGCCTGCCCAGGGCCCTGGAGGCCTCCGGCCGGACCGTCGCCGTCGTGTTCGCCGTCGCTGCCGCGCTGACGGGACCGGCCCTGCTGTGGCAGCAGACCACGCCGGGCGACCCGCGGTTCTCGACGCCGGGTGGCATCGCCGGCCTGGTCATGGCCGTGCTGTACGTCACGGGGCTCGCGCTGCTGTGGCGCACCCGTGGCCGCACGGTGATCGCGGCTGCCTTCGAGCCACTGGGCAGGATGGCGCTCAGCAACTACGTCGGTGGCGCGATCGTGATGGCACTGGTACCGCTGGTCGCCGACGTCGGCCATCTGACGAGCGCGGGACCCGTCGTCGTGCTGTCGGTCGCCCTGATCGTCGTGCAGTCGCTCCTGAGCCGACTCTGGCTCAGGTACTTCGCATACGGCCCGGTCGAGTGGCTGTGGCGCACCGCGACCTGGCTTCGTCCGGTGACTTTTCGCTTAAACTGATCTGACCCGTGACCCGAGGACGGTGCATCAGATGGCGAGAGACGGCTCCGTGTTCCGCAAGCACAGCCAGTACGAGTACCGCGTCGTGACGTTCGACCCGGACACCACGGTGCCCGACGCCCGCCGGTTGCTCACCGAAGAGGCCGAGTACGGTCGCTGGGAGCTGGCAAGGACCCTTCTCTACATCGGCGGCAGACGCAAGATCTGGCTCCGCCGCAAGATCATCAAGGTCTCGTCGACCCTCTGACCGAGCCTCCGTGGGGCGCCCCACGGAGGCTCTCGTTCAGCAGGTCGCCAGCAGGCGGTCCAGCACGCGCGTGCCGAACCTCAGCGCCTCTGTCGGCACGCGCTCGTCGACGCCGTGGAACATGCCCGCGAAGTCGAGGTCGCCCGTGAGCTGCAGCGGCGCGAAGCCGTAGCCGGTGATGCCGAGCCGGTGCAGCGACTTGTTGTCGGTACCACCCGACAGCGTGTAGGGCAGTACCTTCGCCCCCGGGTCCTCCGCGTCGATCGCCGCGACCATGGCGTCGACCAGCGAGCCGCTGAACGGCACCTCGAGCGCGGTGTCCTGGTGGATCGTCTCGATCCGTACGGTGGGTCCGGCGAGCTCGCGCAGCCTCGCCATGCCGGTCTCCTCGTGGCCCGGCAGGAGCCGCACGTCCAGCGTCGCCTCCGCGCGGCCCGGGATCACGTTCGCCTTGTAGCCGGCCCCGAGCTGGGTCGGGTTGGAGGTGTTGCGCACCGTGGCGCCCACGAACTTCGCGACGGGGCCCAGCGCGGCGATCAGCTCGTCGATGGTCGCCGGGTCCTCGTAGTCGACGGGCAGCCCGGTGAGGTCGCCGACGCCCCGCAGCAGCGCGTCGACCGTCGGCGTGATCGTGTACGGCCAGGCGTGCTGCCCGATCCGCGCGACGGCCGCGGCCAGCTCCGTCACCGCGTTCTCCGCGTTGACCTGCGAGCCGTGCCCCGCCCGGCCGTCGGCGACCAGGCGCAGCCAGGCCAGCCCCTTCTCCGCCGTCTGCAGCAGGTAGGCACGCTTGCCGCCCAGCTCGACCGAGTAGCCGCCCACCTCGGAGATCGCCTCGGTGGCGCCCTCGAACAGGTCAGGCCGGTGGTCCACGGCCCACCGGGCGCCGTGCACGCCGCCCGCCTCCTCGTCGGCGAAGAACGCGACCACGACGTCGCGCGCGGGCTTGCGCCCCTCGCGCACCATCTGCCGCACGACGGCCAGGATCATGGCGTCCATGTCCTTCATGTCGACGGCGCCGCGACCCCACAGCAGACCGTCGGTCTCCTCCCCGCCGAACGGGTCGACGGTCCAGTCGTCCTTGGCAGCGGGCACGACGTCGAGGTGCCCGTGCAGCACGAGCGCGGGGCGGCTGCGGTCCTGCCCCTCCAGGCGCACGACGACGGACGCGCGCCCGGGCAGGGACTCGAACAGCTCGGGCTCCAGGCCGACCTCGTGCAGCAGCCCCATGACGTACTCGGCCGCGGCACGCTCCCCCGGGCCCTCGTTGTTGCCGTAGTTGGACGTGTCGATCCGGATCAGCTCCTGGCAGATCCGGATGACCTCGTCGGCGGCGGTGGGCACCGGGGCGGGCACGGGCGTGGGGGTCGGAACAGTCTCAGTCACGGGGCTACGGTACCCAGCCCGCGGGTGGGCGGACGGCAAGCTCAGACCAGCCCGCGGCGCTCGAGCAGCGGCCCGATCTCCGCGGGCCGGCCCCGCAGGTCCTCGAACGACGCCAGCGGGTCCTGCGACCCGCCACGCGCGAGCAGCTTGCGGCGGAACGCCTCGCCGTTCTCCCGGGTGAGGCCACCGTTCTCCGCGTACCACTCGACGGTGTCGGCGTCGAGCACCTCCGACCAGATGTACGAGTAGTAGCCCGCCGAGTACCCGCCGCCGAAGATGTGGTTGAAGTAGGTGGTGCGGTATCGCGGGGGGACCGCGTCGAGATCGACGCCGGCCGCCGCGAGCGCCGCCGCCTCGAAGGGCAGCACGTCGTCGACCGACGTCGGCACGTCCGACGGCGCGAGCTGGTGCCAGGCCTGGTCGAGCAGGGCCGCGGCGAGGTACTCCGTGGTCGCGAAGCCCTCGCCCCAGATGCGGGAGGCGAGCATGGTGTCCACCCAGTCGGCCGGCATCGGCTCGCCGGTGGCGTGGTGGACGGCGAACGAACGCAGGATCTGAGGTTCCCAGGACCACATCTCGTTGACCTGCGATGGGTACTCGACGAAGTCCCGCGGTACGGAGGTGCCGGACTGGGACGGGTAGCGCACGTCGCTGAGCAGGCCGTGCAGCGCGTGCCCGAACTCGTGGAACAGCGTGGTGACCTCGTCCCACACGAGCAGGGTCGGCTCGCCGGCGGGCGGCTTGACGATGTTCAGGTTGTTGACGACCACGGGCTTCTGGCCGAGCAGGTGGTTCTGGTGCACGAGGCTGTCCATCCAGGCACCGCCGCGCTTGGACTCGCGGGTGTACCAGTCGGCGAGGAACAGGCCGAGGCCAGTGTTCGGCTCCCCCGGGTCCGGCGCGTCGAACACCTCGAAGACGCGGACGTCCGGGTGGTAGCCGGGCAGGTCGTGGCGTTCGGTGAAGGAGAGCCCGAACAGGAGGCCGGCCGCCTTGAACACGCCGTCGTGCACCACGCGCTCGAGCTCGAGGTAGGGGCGCAGGGCGGCGTCGTCGAGGTTGAACCGCTCCTTGCGCACCGCCTCGCTCAGGTGAGACCAGTCGGCGGCGGCCACGCTGCCCACCTCGTCCGCGGACGCGCCGCTCACCGTGGCGAGCTCGCGCGCCTCGCGCCTCGCGTTGGCGACGGCGGCGGGTGCGAGCCGGGCGAGCATCTCGTTGACGGCGGCCGTGGTGCCAGCTGTCGCGTCCGCCGCGACGTAGGCGGCGTGGTGCTCGTAGCCGAGCAGCTGGGCGTGCTCGGCGCGCAGGCGGGCCAGCTCAAGCAGCACCTCGCGGGTGTCGTTGTCGCCGCCGGTGGCGCCGCGGGTTCTCGATGCCTCCTGGATCCGCGCCCGTAGCCCGGCGTCCTCCAGCGACGCGAGCACGCTCTGGTGGGTGAAGAGCTGCATCTCCAGGAGCCAGCCCTCCTGGCCGCGGGCCTCGGCGGCCGCTCGGGCGCCGGCCTTGGCGCCTGAGGACAGCCCGGCGAGCTCGGCCTCGTCGGTCACGAGCACGCTCGCCTCGTTGGCGCCGGCCAGGAGCTTGCGGCCGAAACCGGCCTGCAGTGACGTGATCCGCGAGTTGAGGGCGCGCAGCCGGGCCTGGTCGGCCTCGGACAGCGCGATGCCGGACCGCTTGAACTGCGTCATGAGCTTCTCGAGCAGATGGGCGGTGTCGGGCTCAAGAGTGAGGGTGCCCGCCGCTGCGGCGTCGGCGAGGGTCTGTACGCGCGCGTGCAGGCGCGCGTCCATCAGGATCGCGTCCTGGTGGGCGGCGAGCTGCGGCGCGAGGCGCTCCTGGATGTCCTCGAGCCCGGGCGTCGAGTCGGAGGGCAGCTGGTTGTAGAACGCCGTCGTCGCCCGGCCGAGAAGCTGCCCGGCACGCTCCAGCGCCTCCAGGGTGTTCTCGACGGTTGCCGGTTCCGGGTTGGTCGCGATCGCCTCGACCTCGGCGCGGTGCGCTGCCATGCCCGCGACGACGGCCGGCTCGTAGTGCTCCTCGCGGATGGCGGAGAAGTCCGGCAGCTCGTACGGGAGGGTCGACGGGGCGGCGAAGGGGTTGGCCGGGTCCAGCTCCGACGACACGGTGGTCTCATGGATCGACGTCATGGGGACATCCTGGCTCATACCGGCGTGCGGCCCCGAAGGGGTTATGGCAGCCCTCGTGCCGCCCGTGCTGACTGGCCGCTCCAGGAGCGCCGAGTCAGCGAGCCGCTGGGCCTGCGGCCCTGACTCGGCGTACCTGGTACGGCCGGTCAGGGCCGCAGGCCCGTTCCACCATGCCGGGACGTTAGGGTCGAGCAGTGGATCCGCTCCGGCTCGTCGGCACCTGGGACTTTCGCCGGGAGATCCGCGACCACCGCGACGGCGTGGAGTACACCGCGCACGGGACGGCCCGGTTCACGCGGCAGGACGACGGCCGGATCCGCTGGTCCGAGCACGGCACCCTGGCCTGGGCCTCTGGGACCACGCCCGTGTCGCGCACGTTGTTCCTGGTCCGGGACCCGGCCGACGACGAACGGCGCTGGCGGGTCACGTTCGAGGACGGCCGCGACTTCCACCCGTGGACGGTGGGCGCGGTCGAGCACCTGTGCGGGCGCGACCTGTACCAGGGCGGCGTCGCGGCGCCGGAGGAGCCGGCCCGGTCGTGGGAGCTGCACTGGCACGTCACGGGCCCGGAGAAGAACTACACGATGCGCACGACCTACTCCTCCCCCTGACCCCTCTTGGTCGTGGGCGTGCTCGCCCACGACCAAGAGGGCGGGTCAGCGGTGCTTCAGAAGCCCGCGGTGATGCGCGTGAACTCGAGGTTCTGCTGTGCGATACCGCTGCAGCTCGCCGAGAGCCCGCCGCCCGCACAGGCCCGGTCCCGGTTGACCGACCAGAACGCCAGGCGGGTCAGCCCGTTGTTCCGGGCGTAGTCGCGGATCTGCGTCCAGGCTGCCGGCGTCGTGACCTCACCCTGGTCGGAGACCCCGTTCATGCCGGAGATCCCCATGTGCGCGTACGCCTGGGCGTCCGTCCAGCCGTGCGCCGCCTTGAGCTGGTTCTTCAGGCCCTCCGAGGCGTTGATCGTCGACTGCACGATGTTCGTCGAGCCGAAGTTGAACGGCATGATCGTGTAGTTGTCGATCGGCGTCCCCAGCTCGGCGGCCCGGTTGATCAGCCGCGTGCCCCACCAGTTCGGGCCGTTCAGCCCGGTGCCGAACGTGACCACGACCTCGGTGCCGGGATTGTTCCGCTTGACGATGGCCAGGCCCCGCAGGATCCGGTCCTGGACGGCCTCGTTCTCGAACTCGTCGGAGTTCTCGATGTCGAAGTCGACGACGTCGGGGTGGTGCGCGTCGATCACCCGCTGCACGGCTCCCGCGTACGCCTCGGGCGTCGCACAGTTCGGGCCGAGCTTGGTGCCGGACCAGCCGCCGAACGAGATCTGCACCTGGCCGCCCGCGGCCTTGATGGCGTTGATGGTCTGCTGGTCGACGCCCCCGGTGAGTGGCCGCTGCCCGTCCCACGCGGGGTTGCACCCGCCGGAGGACAGCATGAACGCCATGGTGAACCCGCGGACGCCGGTCTGGTTCATGACCTCGACGGGGTTCTGCGGGTTGCCCCAGCCGAGGTACAGGTAGGGTGCCCCGGCCATGCGTCCGGTGCCGGGGTCGCCGCCGCCGTCACCAGCGGGCAGGTCCCACACCTGGTTGGCGCCGCTGTGGCAGTCCCAGATGATGAGCGGGGTGCGGTCGGCCGTGTTCCAGCCGGACACGTCGAGGCACTTGCCCAGCGCCCGCAGGGTGCCGTCCGCCTGGTGCGTCCACTGCTGCGCCACGTTGCCGTTGCAGGCCACGATCTGCACCTTGGTGCCGTTGGCCGAGTCGCCCCAGGCCACGTCGAGGCACTTGCCGAGCGCCCGAATCGTCCCGTCGGAGCGGACGTCCCAGGTCTGCGCGGCCGTGCCGTTGCACGTGTACAGCTGGACCTGGGTGCCGTCGGCGCTGTTCCCGCCTGCGACGTCGACACACTTGTCGCCGTATCCAGAGATCGCTCCCGTGGCCGCCTGGGCCGGCGCCGCGCCGACTCCCAGGGCGAGCACGGTCAGTAGTGCGGTGGTGAGAGCGGTGAGGGCCCCGAGTACACGGCGCCGTCGACGTGCTGGCATGGTCGTCCTCCTTGACGCTCACGATTAAGTAAGGAGACCTTATTACCTGCCCGATCCCACCGATACTGGGGTTTACCCGTACACGCCAGTGCCTCGGACCACCGCGGGCGGTCCGAGTCACTGGCGCGGTCAGCGCGCGGCGGTCAGCGTGGGCGGGTCAGAAGCCCGCCGTGATCCGCGTGAAGGCGAGGTCCTCCTGCGCGATCCCGCTGCAGTTCGCCACCACGCCCCCGCCCGGGCAGGGGCGGTCGCGGTTGACCGCCCAGTACGCGAACCGCGTCAGCCCCTGGGCGCTGGCCCAGTCGCGAATCTCGGTCCACTGCTCCGGCGTGGTGGTCTCGCCGACGTCGGATATCCCGTTCATGCCGGAGATACCGGAGTGGGCGTACGCCTCGGCGTCCGACCAGCCGTTGGCGGCCTTGAGCTGCTCCTTCAGGCCCTCGGCAGCGCTGATCGAGTCGGCGACCATGTCGGAGCCGCCGAAGTCGAACGTCATGATCGTGTAGTTGTCGATCGGCGTGCCGAGCTCGGCGGCCCGCTCGATCAGCCGCGCCCCCGCACCGGCCGGTCCGCTGATCGAGGTCGGGATCGTGACGACCGTCCGCACGCCGGGGTTGTTCTCCTTGACGATCGCGATCCCCCGCAGGATCCGGTCCTGGACCTCGTAGTCCTCGAGCTCGTCGGTGTTCTCGATGTCGAAGTCCACGACGTCGGGTCCGTGCGCGTCGATCACCTGCTGCACGGCGCCGGCGAACTCCTCAGGGGTGGAGCAGTTCGGGCCGAGCTTGTTGCCCGACCAGCCACCGAACGAGATCTGCACCTGGCCGCCCGCACCCTGGATCGCGTCGATCGTCTGCTCGTCGACGCCGCCGGTCAGCGAACGCTGGCCGTCCCAGGCCGGCGTGCAACCCCCCGACGAGAGCATGAACGCCATCGTGAAGGCGGAGACACCGGTCTCGCTCATCACCGAGGTGGCGTCCTGCGGGTCGCCCCAGCCGAGATACAGGTAGGGCGCGCCAGGCATCTTCTCGGCCTGCGCCTGTGGTGCGACGTCCGGGCCGCCGACCTCCGCGGCGCTGGCCGAGGTGAGCAGGCCGGTGCCGGCCACGCCGCCTGCCGCGAGGAGCGCCGCGGTCAGCGCACTGAGAACGCCGAGGCGCCTCGGGTGTGTCTTCATCGTCATCTCCCGAAGATGTCGTCGGTCGAGTAAGTAAAGAGACCGTACAACCCGGGTGAAATTTGGCACATCAGGGTTATCCCGTACCTCCTACCGCCGCATCTCCGTGAGGTTCCCCGCCGCATCGAGGCGTATCTCGGCGTCCAGACCCAGCCGGTCCAGGAACGCCCCGTCGTGGCTCACCACCAGGAGCGCGCCCCGATAGGCCGTCAGCGCGTCCACCAGCTGGTCGGTGCTGGCGATGTCGAGGTTGTTCGTCGGCTCGTCCAGCATCAGGAGCTGCGCGGGCGGGTCGGCCAGGAGCAACCTCGCCAGTGCAACCCGGAAGCGCTCGCCGCCCGAGAGCGTCGCGACCGGCCGGTCCACCGCAGCACCCCGCACCAGAAACCGGGCCAAGCGGTTGCGCAGCTCCCCCGGCGGCACGTGCGGCGCACCCTCTCGCACGGCATCCAGCACTGACGAGTCGTCGGACAGCACATCCACCCGCTGCGGCAGATACCCCACGAGCTCGGTCAGCACCTCACCCCCCGCCCCACCCCGTTGAGTGCTGGGTATTTGTGGAGCGGAATCGGTTTCACCGCGCAAATACCCAGCACTCAACGGAGCCGGGGTGGGAGCGAGGAGGCGCTCCAGGAGGGTCGTCTTGCCTACGCCGTTCGGGCCCCTCAGCGCGATCCGCTCCGGACCCTGGACCACGATCTCCCGGCCGTCCGCACCGCGTAGCACCGCCAGCCGCCGCCCCGCCGGAACCTGCGGGTCGGGCAGGTCCACCGAGATCCGGTCGTCGTCCCGCACCGCCCGCTCCGCCAGATCGACCGCCGCCCGCGCCGCGTCGACCTTGTCGTCCAGCATGCCCCGCCGCGAGCCCGCCGACTTCTCCGCGCTGTTGCGGCGGTCGTTGATCACGGCCTTGACGTACTTGCTGTTGGCGGCGTCCTTACGGCCCTTGCGCTCGCTGTGCGCGATCCGCTCCTCGGCCTCGATCCGCTGCCGCTTCTCCCGGCGCAGCGTCTGCTCCGCCGAACGCAACGCCTGCGCGGCCGACTCCTGCTGACCCTCCAGCCACTCCCGGTACGCCGAGTACGGGCCGCCGAACGTAGTCAGCGAGCCGGCGCGCAGCTCAGCCGTCTCGTCCAGCAGCTCCAGCAGCGCCAGGTCGTGCGACACCACCACGAGCGTGCCCCGCCAGCCCCGAACCAGCTCGTAGAGGCGCTCGCGGGCTTCACCATCGAGGTTGTTCGTCGGCTCGTCGAGGAGTGCGACGGCGCCACCACCGCTCGCCTGGCGCAGCCGGACCCCCGTGATGGCGGTGAGCATGGTCTCCCCGCCGGACAGCGTCGCGACCGAGCGGTCCAGCCCGGTGGGCAGGCCGGCGGCGGAGAGCAGTGCGACGGCGCGCTCCTCGACGTCCCAGTCGTCGCCGACGACGTCGAAGTGCGCGACGTCGACGTCCCCCGACTCGATGGCGCGCAGCGCGCGCACGACGGGTGCGACGCCGAGCAGGTCGGCGACGGTGGCGTCGACGTCGAGCGTGATCCGCTGCGGCAGGTAGTCGGCGGTGCCGCTCAGGGCGACCTTCCCCGACGTCGGCGTGAGCAGGCCCGCGATCAGCCGCAGCAGCGTGGACTTGCCGGCCCCGTTGAGACCGGTCAGGCCGGTGCGGCCGCGGCCGAAGGCCCCGGAGACGCGATCGAGCGCGACGGCCCCGTCAGGCCAGGCGAAGGAGACGTCGTGCAGCACGACGGAAGGGTTGGACAACATGGAAGGACTCCCGGGTGGTGGCTGGTGCCGACGCCGGGTACCGCAGAGCGGGCAGACGTCAGCGCGAGGTGGTCTCGTACCGGGAGATGTCTGTCATCACAGTCCTTCGGGTTGCTCCCTCACACGCGCGGCACACCCGCAGGAGCAGACAAAGCCTGACATGGCCGCACGCAGGGGCGCAACGTGAATCACGGCGCCCGTCGCCGTGCCACCACGCCGCGCCCCGGCGAGCTCAGCGCCCGGTCAGGACCGCCCAGCGGATCCGCTCGCTGCGGAGGAACAGCGCGGCCCAGAGGGCCACGGCGTAGAGGACCGGCGTGAGCACGTGCGCCACGGTGTCCTCCATCCGGATGTGTGCGGCCACCGCGCCGCCCAGGTAGGCGGTCAGGAGCAGGGCGCCGAGGAACGCCGTCCACGGCACCACGTAGAGCACCACCGCCACGGCCTGCAGCACCCCGATCAGGAGCACGGCGGAGGCCGGGTAGCCGATGGCCTCGAACATGCCCACGGACCGCTCGGACTCGGCGAGCTGGCCGAGCGCGCCCTGGCCGAGGTTCACGGCGATCGCCAGGGTGATGATCCAGCCGAGCACGGGAGCTGCCCGTTCGGCGAGCGTCCGCCACCGGATCGGCTCTGCGTTCCGTCCCGCTGCGGGTCCGACTACCTCGGTGGGGCCGGGAGCATCGATGGTCATGTCGTGGTCTCCGTTCGTGCGACGTCAGCGGCGCGGTCACGGGAAAACGTAGGACGTGACGTCGTCGCAGCCCACGGCCCTAAACGATTAACGTTCAGGCACGCGAACCCGCACCGGACACCCGTGCGGGCACCGTGCGGGGAGGCGACGCCGCCTCCCCGCACGGCACGGGTCAGCCGTCCCGCGTCGTGATCCGGGCGTAGGCCACGGACAGGCCGATGACGAGGTAGCACACCGCCCGGAACGCCCCCTCGGCCAGTCCGTCGAACGACACCGGGTCCCGGATCAGGTCGACCAGGCTGGTCAGCGACGACGGCAGCAGGTAGGGGTGCAGCCAGTCCAGCGCCGAGATCTGCAGCAGGACCACGGAGACGATCAGGCCGCCGAGCACACCCACCACGACCAGCATCGGATGCTCCGTGGAGGCGGAGATGGCCAGCGCCACAGCACCGACGGCCATCAGGTAGACGGTCGCCCAGGCGACGGCGACGGCCAGCCGCCACAGCACGCCACCGACCGACAGCTCCGTCCCGGACATCGACACCAGCCCGTCGGTCCCGGCCAGGACCAACCCCGTCACCACGCCGGACGCGACGACCAGCCCGGCCGCGACCAGGGCGACGACGAGCACGCCCACCGTCTTGACCAGCAGCAGCCGACCGCGGCTCACGGGGGCGAGCAGCCAGCCACGCAGCGCGCCGTGCGACTGCTCACCGGCCAGCGCGTCGCCGGCCGCCATCGCCACCGTGAGGGGCAGCATGAGCATCAGGAGCGTCATGAGCGATCCCAGCGGCAGCACGAAGGCGCTGGTGGCCATCGTCACGAAGATCGGCGGGCCACCGCCGGCACCCGGCGCGCCGCCCGGAGGACCGGCGTCGACCGGAGCAGCGCCGCTCAGCGTCAGGTCCACGGCCACGCCCGTGATCACGGGGAGCAGGACCAGGAGGCCCAGCACGACGAGCGTCCGCGGCCGCCGGAAGATCCAGCGGACCTCGGCCCGCAGCAGGCGCGCGATGGGGGCGCGGCGCCGCGCGGGCAGCACGTCGGGCGGGACGGGTGCGGCGTCCGGCGCCATGGTCTCGCGGGCGGCCAGCGGGCCCCGGGCGGTCATCGCACGACCTCCGCCTCGTCGGGATCCAGCTCGCCGACCAGCTCGCCGACGTCATGCGTCAGCCGCGCGAAGGCGTCCTCCAGCCCGGCGCGCTCCCGCCGGGCCTCGTCCACCCGCGCACCCGCACGGACCAGTGTCTCGATCACGGTCGCCGGCGTCGTCGTCGTGATGTCCACGCGGACGCCGTCGGGCGCGAGCCGCGCCGGGATCCGGTGGTCCCGCAGGGCGTCCACGGCCGATGCCCCGTCGGGCGTGGACACGAGCAGCGTGGGACTGCCGGACTCCAGCAGGTCGTCCAGCGCGCCCTGCGCCACGACGACGCCCTGGTTGAGCACGACCACGTGGGTGCAGGTCGCCTCGACCTCCGCCAGCAGGTGGGACGACACCAGCACCGTCACCCCGTGGTCGTGCAGCTCCGCGATGATCCGGCGGACCTCCTGCGTGCCGGCCGGGTCGAGACCGTTCGTCGGCTCGTCCAGCACGACGAGCCTGCGCGGCACCAGGAGCGCCGAGGCGAGCCCCAGCCGCTGCTTCATGCCGAGGGAGTACGCGCGGTACTTCCGCCTGGCCGCCTGGGCGAGGCCCACCCGCTCCAGCGCCGCGGACACGGCACCGTCCAGCTCCCGGCCGGACAGCAGCGGCTCGGCGGCGGCGAGCCGCTGCAGGTTCTCCCGGCCGGACAGGAACGGGTGGAATCCCGGACCCTCCACCAGCGCTCCGACGTGCGGGAGCACCCGGTCGGCGGACCCAGGCATCGGCACGCCGAGCAGCTCGATCTCGCCCTCGGTCGGCTCGACCAGGCCGAGCAGCATCCGGATGGTCGTCGTCTTGCCGGAGCCGTTCGGCCCCAGCATCCCGACCACCGCACCCTCCGGGACCTCGAGGTCCACACCGTCCACGGCGACCGTGCCGCGATAGACCTTGCGCAGCCCTCGCGTGCGCGCCGCGAGGGCGGTGCCGGAGCCATTCCTGGCCTCCGGCACCGCCGCTCCGGCGGTGCGCGCAGTCGTCACTGCCGGTCCGGGACATCGGCGAGCAGGGCGTCGACGAGCACCTGCCGCGGCACCGCCCCCGCCGCGATGCGGCCGTCCTCGGTGATGACCGCGCCGCCGACGGCGACCTGGACGTGCGTCCCGGAACCGAACTCACCGGTCACGGGCTGCCCGATCTGCGTGAGGATCCCCGCGAGGTCCTGCCCGTTCTCGAGCGTGCCCTCGGCCGGTGCGTCCTCGGGGGCCTCGCCGACCACCACCGTGTCCCAGCCCTCGCCGACCGTCGACGCGTACTGCTCGACGTCGCCACGGCCCTTGGCGTCGTGCGCGGAGCGTGCGGCGTCGTCGGCCTCGGTCGTCTCGACCTCTGCGCCCTCCGGCGGCGTGAACTCGAACAGCTCGGCATCCTGCGCACCGACCTCGAACTCGACGAAACCGAGCGACAGGACCGGTTCCGAGCTGCCGTTGGCGAACACGTCGAACCGCAGCGGGACACGCGTCTCCTCGTCGACGGCGATGGTGACCTCACGCAGCAGCGTCTTCTCCGACGGCTTGGGCGTGAGCACCAGCTCGTACGCGGCACGGTCCGCGACCCGCGCCGTGCCGTCCACGGCGATGTCGCTCGTCGGACGCAACCGCTCGATGAGCTCGGTCGCCGCCTGGGACGGGTCGGCCAGCTCGCCCTCGGCGTGCCCCTTGGCCGCAGCGGCGTCAGCCTCGTCCCAGGTGCAGCGCTTCGCGCTGTGCTCACGCGAGTCGTAGGCCCACGCCTCGTCCGTGCTCTTGACGAACGTGAGCTCGGACGCCTCCCGCTCGACCTGGACGCGAGCGCTCTCCTCCCCGTCGTGGAACACCCGGACCGACTCGAAGTCGAGCGCCTCGGTGCCGGGCACGGCGGGCAGCCCCAGCTCGTTCTGCATCTCGGCCACGCCGGAGAACGCGGGCGCCCGCGCCGCCAGCGCCGAGGTGACCAGCTCCTCCGCACCGATCGCGGGCAGTACCGGATCGTCGTCCGCGCCGGCGGGCAACGTGCTCAGCGCCAGCCCGGCGATGCCGACAGTGATCCCTGATCCCGCGGCGACCAGCGCCTTCGTCCTCGGCCCCATGTCCAGCTCCTTCGCTCTCCGACCAGTGTGCTGCATCCGACACCGTCAACGATGCCCCCTGCCCGCTGAGACGTCCCTCAGGTGGCGGCCCCCAGCCCGGGATCGCGGCGGGCCACGTCCGGGAATGCTCGGGGAAGGGCCGCGCATACGGCATGCTGGCAGGCATGGGACCGCAGATACTGGTGGTCGACGACGAGCCGGGCGTGCGCAAGGCGCTGGATCGCGGCCTGCGCGCCGAGGGCATGGACGTCACGGTCGCCGCCGACGGGCCGACGGCGCTGCGGCTGGCGCGCACCGGGTCGTTCGACGCGATCCTGCTGGACATCATGCTCCCCGGCCTGTCCGGGTACCGCGTGCTGGAGGAGCTACGGGCCGACGGGGTCGCGACGCCCGTCCTGCTCGTGTCGGCGAAGGACGGCGAGGTGGACCAGGCCGACGGCCTGGACCTCGGCGCGGACGGCTACGTGGTCAAGCCGTTCTCCTTCGTGGTGCTGCTCGCTCAGCTGCGCGCCACCCTGCGCCGCGCCGCCACGGGAACCGCGCGGGACCTGATCCGGATCGGGCCGCTGACGATCGACCGGGAGGCGCGCACCGTGCGGTACGACGACGCCGACGTCCCCCTGAGCCCCCGTGAGTACGCGCTGCTGGAGGTGCTGGCGACCCGCGCGGGGACCGTCCGGACCAAGCAGGAGCTGCTGAACGAGGTGTGGGGCGACGAGTGGGCCGCGACGAGGAACGTCGTGGAGGTGTACATCGGCTACCTGCGCCGCAAGCTGTCCGCCGCCGGTGCCGACGGTCTGGTCCGGACGGTGCGGGGCCACGGATACCAGCTCGGGGACCCGCTCTAGTGCGCGGGTCGCCGGGCGGGCCGTGGGCGGGACTGTCGTTGCGCCTGCGGGTCACCACCCTCGCCACGGCGGTGACGCTGGTGTGCCTGCTGGGGCTGGCGACGGTCGCCGGCCAGGGCCTCGGGCCGCTGCTGACGCACGCCATGGACGACGAGCTCCGGGCGGAGCTGAGCGGCGCCACCCGCGCCGTCGTCGCCGGACGCGCCCCCGTCTCGCCCGACGGCCTGGAGGTGCGCGTCCTGGACACCGCAGGGAGCGCGGTCGACGACGGCGCGTCGCCGAACCTCACGCGCGAAGAGGTCCGCACGCTGAAGGCCGGCGTACCGATCACCACCGACGGCCAGGGGTCGGTGCGGTGGCACGGCGCCGTCGTCACCGCCCCGAACGGGAGCCAGCGGCTCGTCGTCGTCGGGGCTGGTCTCGTGGGGCAGGGCGCCGCCGAGGCCTCGGGCGGCCGATGGCTGCTCGGCACCGCGCTGGTCGGAGCCGTCGTGGCCGGCGTCGCGATCTGGTTCGCCGTCGGCTCGGCGTTGCGCCCGGTCGCCCGGATGCGCCAGTCCGTCCGCCGTCTCGCACCCGGCGCCCGCGTGGAGGTGCCCGACGCGGCGGCCGGCGAGCTGCGCGCCCTGGCCGACGACTTCAACTCCCTGCTGGACCAGCAGGACGCCACCGCGGAACGGCTGCGGCGGTTCACGGGTGACGCGGCGCACGAGCTGCGGTCGCCGGTGGCGTCCATCCGCGTGCAGTCGGAGGTCGCGGTCGCCAACCCCGATCCGAACCTCTCGCACGAGGTGCACGCCGACGTCCTCGCGGACGCCGAGCGGCTGTCCGCGCTCCTCGACGGGCTGCTGGCGCTGGCGCGCTCGGACGCCGGCGAGCTGCCGCCGGCGGAGACCGTCGACCTGGTCGGCGAGGTCCGTGCCGCCGTCGAGCGCGCCGGGGACCAGCCCGTGCCGATCGTGGTGAACGCCATGACCGGCCGGGCGTGGGCGGCCGCCGCGCACACCGAGGTCGAGCTGGTCCTCGACAACCTCCTGCGCAACGCGTGCCGGTACACCCGTACCCAGGTGGTGGTGTCGGTGCTGACCAGCCGGACCAGCGTCCGCGTGCTGGTCGACGACGACGGCCCAGGCGTCCGGCCGGAGCACCGGGCCAAGGTCTTCGACCGCTTCTACCGGGTCGCGGACGACCGCGCGCGCTCCTCCGGCGGCGCCGGGCTCGGCCTGGCCCTGGTCGCCGAGCTCGTCCGCCGTCGTGGCGGGCGGGTCGCTGTCGGCGAGTCGCCCGACGGCGGCGCGCGGTTCACCGTCGCCTGGGTGCGGGCCGACTGAGCCGCACCCCGTGCTCCGCCTCGGGTCAGGGAGCCTCCGCGGTGATGTACCGCTGCACGGTCGGTGCGAGCCAGGCGACCACGTCCTGGCGGGACATGTCGGCCGCCGGGCCGAACTGCAGCACGTACCGCACCAGCGCCATGCCGAGCACCTGCGAGGCCACGAGCGCGGCGCGCCGCTCGGCGTCGGCGGGGTCGGGCACGAACGCCCGGGCGGCCGGCACGAGCTGAGTGGCGAACACCTGGCGCAGGCGGTCCGAACCGGACGCGTTCGTCACCCCGACGCGCAGCAGGGTCCGCAGCACCGTGTCGCGTTCCCACAGGTCGAGGAAGTGCGTGACCAGGACGACGCCCAGCTGGTCCGGGTCGAGCTCGCTGAGGTCGGGGAAGTCCAGCTCGACGTCGATCACCGCGGCGAACAGGCCTTCCTTGGAGCCGTAGTAGCGCATGACCATGGAGGGGTCGATCCCGGCGTCGCGCGCGATGGCGCGCACCGTCGCACGCTCGTAGCCGTCGGACGCGAAGCGTTCCCTGGCCGCGTCGAGGATCGCCGTGCGGGTCACGTCGGAGCGGCGACGCGGAACTTCGGAGCCTGTCATGCCAACAACTGTATGCCAACACCCGTTGACCTCGGCACCGCGCCCTCGCTAGGGTAGTCAACAAGCGTTGGCAAACAACCGTTGGCCAGGCATCGAGGAGGACACCATGGACACGGACGTCATAGCGGTCGGAGCGGGACCCACCGGTCTCCTGCTCGCCGGGGACCTCGCCACCGCGGGGGCCCGCGTCACCGTGCTGGAGAAGCGGCCCGCCGCGCTGAGCAACCTCACCCGTGCGTTCGCCGTGCACGCCCGCAGCCTCGAGGTGCTCGACGCGCGAGGCCTCGCGGACGAGCTGGTCGCCAGGGGCCGGCCCGTCAAGAGCGTCCGGCTCTTCCAGCGGCTCACGATCAGCCTGGAGGACCTGCCGTCCCGGTTCCCGTACGTGCTCGTCGCGCCCCAGTACGAGGTGGAGCGGCTGCTGCGCCGTCGGGCCGAGGAGGCCGGCGCCGAGTTCCGGTACGACACGGAGGTCACGTCCCTGACCCAGGACGACGAGAGCGTCACCGTGTCCGCCGCGGACGGCTCCCGCCTCCGGGCCAGGTACCTGGTCGGGACCGACGGCGCCCGCTCGACGGTGCGCGGCGCGGTAGGCATCCCGTTCCCCGGCAAGGCGGTCATCCGCTCGATGGTGCTCGCCGACGTCCGGCTGGCCCGCGAGCCCGCCGACACCCTGACCGTCGCGGCGGCGAACGACTCGCTCGGTTTCATCGCCCCGTTCGGCGACGGCTGGTACCGGTTCATCGGCTGGCACGGCAACCGCGATGTCGGCGAGGACGAGCCGGTCGGCCTCGACGAGGTGCGCTCCATCGCGCGCGCCACCCTGGGCGACGACTTCGGCATGACCGAGCCGCGTTTCCTGTCCCGCTTCCACTCCGACGAGCGCCAGGCCCCCACCTATCGCTCCGGCCGGGTACTCCTGGCCGGCGACGCCGCGCACGTGCACAGCCCGGCGGGCGGCCTCGGCATGAACACTGGGATGCAGGACGCCGCGAACCTCGGCTGGAAGCTCGCCGCGGTGCTGCGGCTGCCCGACGGCGCCGGCGCCGAGCTCCTCGACAGCTACGAGGCCGAGCGGCATCCCGTCGGCAAGCAGGTCCTGCGCGCCAGCGGCGGCATCCTGCGAGCCGCGACCAGCCGGGGGCCGGTGGCAAAGGTCGCGAGTGCCGTCGGGGTCGGGATCGTCTCGCGCGCCGCGCCGATCCGCCGGCGGGCGGCGGGCTTCATCTCCGCGCTGGGCGTCGCCTACCCGCGGCCTCGCGGCGCGCACCCGCTGGTCGGTACCCGGGCGCGCGACCTGCCCCTGGCGGGCGGCACACGCCTCGCCGAGACGTTGCGGGCGGGCCGGTTCGTCCTGGTCGCTCCGGCGGGTGCGCCGGCACCGGACCTGCCCGCGGCCCTCGGCGAGGTGGACCCTGCCGAGCGGGTCGTGACCCGCCGGGCCGACGGCGGCGCCACCGCGCTGCTGATCCGTCCCGACGGTTACGTCGCCGCTGCCGGAGCCTGATGCCCCGCCGCGCGCGTCAGTAGGTCGAGCTGGACTCGCTGAAGAACCCCTCGCGGAACTCCGGGATGCTGAACGCGATCGCGATGAGGGTGCCCGCAAGGAGCGTCAGGCCGATCGTCACCCAGCCCGTGATGATGCCGCCGAGGGCCAGGCCCGCGTTGTTCGCCAGGCCCTCCTTCTGCGCCTTTCGGCTCAGGTGTCCCGTGATGACGGCTGGGATGGCCGCGAGGAAACCGACGAAGCAGCTGAACAGCATGACGATGCTGACGATGCCCAGCACGAGGGACCACACGCCGAGCGCGTTCTTCTCGGGAGGAGCAGCGGGATAGCCGTAGGGCGCTCCGTACGCGGGCTGGGGCTGGTACGGCCCGGGCTGGTAGGCGGGCCCCTGCTGGTACGGCTGCTGCAGGCCCGACGGCGGGAACGGCTGCTGATAGGGGCTCGGCACTGCGGCCTCACCTGGCACCGGGGTCGGGCCGGGGGCCGGCCCCGAAGTGTTCTGCTGCGGCGGGTCGTACGGGGACTGCCACCCGTCGGGCTGGGTCATCGCGCTGCCTTCCATGCTCGGCGCGCCGGGCGGCGCAGGACATAAACCTACAGGTCAGCCCGCCACGCCCGGACGAGGTTGGATATCTCGCCACGGGTGTGCCGGGCTGACCGCGGGCCGACTCAGTAGGTCTCGGAGTAGCCGCTCTCGAGCTCCTGCTCGAAGCCGTCCTGGAACGACGAGTCGCTGGCAGCGAAAGCGAAGAGGAAGATCAGGAAGCCGACGTAGATCGTCGTCCACGCGATGCCGACCCAACCGGTGATGATGCCCGCGAGCCCCATGCCCCCGTTGTCCGCCTGGCCCTCCTGCTGAGCCTTGCGGCTCTTGTGCCCGGTGATGATCGCGGCGATACCCGTGAGCAGGCCACAGCCCAGCACCGCCAGGATGCCCAGCACGAGCGACCACACGCCGAGGCTGTTCTTCGGCATCGGTGCGCCGTAGGCGTACGGCTGACCGCCCTGCGCGTAGGCGGGGCCCTGCGGCGTCTGCTGGTACGGCGCCTGCTGGTAGGGCGCCTGCTGGTACGGCGAGGGCTCCCCCGGAGCCGCTCCCGGCTGTGCCGGGGGCTGGCCCTGCTCAGGCTGCTGCGGCGGGTCGTACGGCGACTGGCCGCCGTCAGGCTGGGTCATCGTGCTGCCTTTCTGCTTGCGTTGTGCCGGGGTCGACCCGGCGCGGAGATGCCAAACCTACAGGTCAGACCGCGGGTGCGGCACGTCGTTCGTATGGGGAGGCCTACCCACCGTCGACCCTCGACCCGGGCGGGAGGGTCAGTAGCCGGTCATGTCCCGCATCTCGTTCATCTCGTAGAAGCTACCGAGGCCTCCGGCGAACAGCCCCGCCGCGATGGCGACCACGAAGAACACGATGGCGAGCAACGACAGGGCCACGTTGATCCAGCCCAGGATGAGACCTGCGGTCCCCATCCCACGGTTGTTCGCGAGGCCTTCGTCGGCGGCCCTGCGGCTCATGGTGCCCGTGATGATCGCCGCGATGCCGAGCACGAAGGGGCAGAACACATAGCTCAGGATGCCGGTGATCAGCGACCAGACGGCGAGGTCGTTCTTGGGCGGTGACGGCGCGTAGCCGTACTGCTGGGTGGCGGGATCCCCCGGCTGTCCGTAGGCGGCGGGCGCCCCGGGCAGCCCGTACGGCGAATGCGCACCAGGCTGGCCCGACGGATCGTTCGAGGTGGGGTCGGTCGGGGTGCCCGGTGGCTGCTCCGCGTTCAGCGACGACTCCGGTGGCGGCGTGAACGGTGTCTCCGGATCGCGCTGCGGATCGCGCGGTGTGCCACCTTCGTTCTCGGTCATGAGGCTGCCTCTCAAGATCTGGCTTCCAGGCACCGGGACCGGCGCCCCGCCCCCACCTAATCAGTCTTGTCGCAGGCCCGCCCGGTAAACACGCGGGTCAGGCGCGGTGCCACGTCTCCACCTCGTGCGCCAGCACGAAGCCGAGCCGCTCGTAGACCCTCCGCGCGGCGACGTTGTCGTCGTACAGCCCGAGAGTCACCAGCCCGCGCTCGGCGACGCCGTCCGCCGTCATGCGCGCCGTCAGGGCCCCGGCGTACCCACGGCCGCGGACCGCCGGCAGCGTGCCGATCGAACCCAGGTGGACCGCGTCGCCCGGGACGGGCATGGCCGAGCCGACCGCGACGAGCGCCCGTGAGCCGCGCCCCGATACCTCCGGAGGCAACCGGACCCCGTACCAGCGTGCGCGGCGCGCGCGAGGTCCGCGCACCCCCTGCCGCGTGCTCGGGTTGGCCACGGCGAGCACGTCCGCGATCTCGTCGGCGTCGCGGTCCAGGTCGAGCAGCTCCACGACGGCCCCGCCGGCGTCGGGCACCTTCGGTGCGGTCTCGGTGACCATCCGGTCCCAGGTGGTGGCGGGTGCGAGGCCCCAGCCGGAGAGCGTCTCTCCGGCCAAGGCCCCGGAACCGCGCGTGATCGTCACACCGCGCACCGTGTCGTCGGGCGTCACCGTGCCGAGCAGTGCCGCAACGCGCGCCGGCTCGCCCACCGCCGCGTAGACGCGTCCGGCGCGCTCGCCCGTCGGGTCGACGAGCTCGACGACGCCGGCCGCACCGGCGTCGTCGGGCCCCGTGCTGTCCGTCCACGACCGGGTGACGTCGAGAAAGTCGGTCCGGACGGCGTGGAAGACGTGGTCGAGCCCGTGCCGGCCCAGCCGGGTCACGCCGTGGTGGCCGCCACGGGCGCTGCGGCCTCCGGCTGGAAGTCGACGCCGGCCTCCTTGCGCTGCTCGGGCGTGATCGGAGCCGGTGCCGCGGTCAGCGGGTCGAACCCGCCGCCCGACTTCGGGAACGCGATGACGTCGCGGATCGAGGCCGACTTCGTCAGGAGGGCCACGATGCGGTCCCAGCCGAACGCGATGCCGCCGTGCGGCGGGGCGCCGAACGCGAAGGCGTCGAGCAGGAAGCCGAACTTCTCCTGCGCCTCCTCCTGACCGATGCCCATCACCTCGAAGACGCGCTCCTGCACGTCACGGCGGTGGATACGGATCGAGCCGCCACCGATCTCGTTGCCGTTGCACACGATGTCGTACGCGTAGGCCAGGGCGTCGCCAGGCGCCTGCTCGAACGTGTCGATCCACTCGGGGGTGGGCGACGTGAACGCGTGGTGCACAGCGGTCCAGGCCGACGAGCCCAGGTCGACGTCGTCGTCCTCGCCCGCCGGCTTGAACAGGGGGGCGTCCACGATCCAGACGAACGCCCAGGCGTCCTCGTCGATCTGGCCGGTCCGGTGCGCGATCTCGACGCGCGCCGCGCCGAGCAGCGCGCGGGAGTCGGACGTCTTGCCCGCGGCGAAGAACACCGCGTCGCCCGGCTCGGCGCCGGTGACCTTCGCGAGGCTCGCCCTCTCGTCGTCGGACAGGTTCTTGGCGACCGGGCCGCCGAGCTCACCCTCCTCCGAGAACGTGACGTAGGCGAGGCCGCGCGCGCCGCGCTGCTTGGCCCAGTCCTGCCAGGCGTCGAACTGGCGGCGGGGCTGCGATGCGCCACCCTGCATGACGACGGCGCCCACGTACTCCGCCTGGAACACCCGGAACGGCGTCTCCTTGAAGAAGTCGGTGAGCTCGACGATCGGGTTGCCGAAGCGCAGGTCGGGCTTGTCCGAGCCGTACAGGCGCATGGCCTCGTGGAACGTCATGCGCTGGATCGGGGTCGGGATCTCGACGTCGATCAGGGCCCAGAGCGCCTGGAGGATCTTCTCGCCGAGCGCGATGACGTCGTCCTGCTCCACGAAGCTCATCTCGACGTCGAGCTGCGTGAACTCCGGCTGGCGGTCCGCGCGGAAGTCCTCGTCGCGGTAGCAGCGGGCGATCTGGTAGTACCGCTCCATGCCGCTGACCATGAGGAGCTGCTTGAACAGCTGCGGCGACTGCGGCAGCGCGTACCAGGAGCCGGGTGCCAGGCGGGCAGGGACCAGGAAGTCGCGCGCGCCCTCCGGGGTGGACCGGGTGAGCGTCGGGGTCTCGATCTCGACGAAGTCCTGCTCGTCCAGCACGCGGCGCGCGGCCTGGTTCGCCTGTGAACGCAGGCGGAGCGCGGCGGCCGGTGCCGGACGGCGCAGGTCGAGGTAGCGGTGCTTGAGGCGCGCCTCCTCGCCGATCACCTCGGTGTCGGCGAGCGCGGTCGAGACCTGGAACGGCAGCGGAGCCGACTCGTTGAGCGTGACGACCTCGGTGGCGACGACCTCGATCTCGCCGGTGGCGAGGTTGGGGTTGGCGTTGCCCTCGGGGCGACGGCCGACCTCGCCGGTCACCTGCAGCACGAACTCGGCGCGCAGCGGGTGGGCGATCTCCTCGTCCCGGATGACGACCTGGGCGATGCCGGAGGCGTCACGCAGGTCGATGAACGCGACTCCCCCGTGGTCACGGCGGCGATCGACCCAGCCCGTGAGGGTGACGGTCTGGCCGATGTGCTCGGCCCGTAGTGAGCCGGCCGTGTGGGTGCGGAGCACTGAGCGTTCCTTTCGTACGGAAGATGGGGGTCCCGTCGCCGGGCGCCCTGGCGGGCGGTGCGACGACGTGCGAGCGCCTCGGGGCGCGCGGACGAGTCTACGGCGTGTTTCAGAAGTCGTGAGGCTTGTGGAACGCCGCCCTTCTCGGGCGTCCAGGTTCAGACCGCTGGTGCGGTCTGGCTGGTTCCTACGTCGTCCAGTCCCTTGCCGCCACGTCCCGGTGGGGCGGGGTGGGTGGGGGTGTCCTGTCGGTAGGCGTTGTCGACGGGGCCGGCTGCTTGACGGTCCCCGACCCGGACGACACCACGCCCCGCACCGTCGGTCACGGCGGGGGTGTGGTTCTCGGCCCAGGCGGCGAGATTGACGGCGGCATTCAGATCCCGGTCCATCACGTGCCCACACTCGTGGCACTCGAACATCCGGTCCGTCAGCGCCAGGCCCTTGCGGAGCGTGCCGCAGGTGGAGCAGGTCTTGGACGACGGGAACCACCGGTCCGCGAGCAGGACGTGTCCGCCGCGCCAGGCCTGCTTGTAGGTGATCTGCCGGGCGAGCTCACCCCACGCCGCATCACTGATGGCGCGCGAGAGGTTGCGGTTGGTGGTCATGCCGGTGATGTTCAGGTCTTCCAGGACCAGCCGGGCGTGGTTCTTGACCAGCTGGTTGGACACCTGATGCAGGTGGTGGTTACGGCGGTCACGGATCCGGGCATGCTGCCGCCCCAAGCGGACGGCAGCCTTCTGACGGTTCCTTGATCCCTTCTTCTTCCGCGACACCGCACGGGACAGGCGCCGTAGACGCGGCAGGCCTCGCCGCAAGGTCCGTTGGTTACCGGCCCGCAGGACTTCGACGCCGTCGGACGAACCGGCGACGGCCAGCGCGTGCAGGCCACGGTCCACACCCACCCAGGCCCTGGCACCCGACTCGGAGCGCAGGTGGTCACGTCTCTCCGCTCCTTGAGCGACCTCGAGCACCAGCGCACGCGCTGGGGAAAGTGTCTGATGACGGGGCGTACTACGACGACCTGGATCTCAGTGTTCACGTCCTCTACGACGACACCACGGTGCTGCCCGACCCGGTCGAGAGCGTCGGATCGATCATCACGGCCGACGAGGTTGACGTGTTGGAGAAGCTCAACTCCGTCCTGGAGCCGATCATCGCCGGGCTGGGCGACGAGCCCGACGCGGCGTACCTGGCGCATCCGGACTGGAGCGCCGTCGTCAGCGCCGCCGCCGACGCTGTCCAGGTTCTCGAACGGAACAGCTGAGACGCTCAGGTATGAGCGACGAATCGTGCCCGGTGGGACCTCTCGGACCCGACAGCGAGAGTCCGACCGTCGATCCCAGCAGCATACGGCGAAGCTGGGCGACCGCTCCGCTCCCTGCGGCGCGATCTGCGGCAGAAGATGATCGAGGTCGCCGACAAGGCCGAGGCCGCCGGCGGCAAGGCCATGGTGTACCTGCTCCTGCCCGGCCAGCCCTTGCTGAACCTGACCCTAGCCTCGATCATTCACTTGGTGGGTAGCCCGGCCTGAGCGGTTCGTCCGATTTGGTGGTTGGCGCGTCTTGGGCATGGTTGCCGTGCGCGTGT
>NZ_JBEZZF010000025.1:0-66436 GCF_040639055.1 Promicromonospora sp. NPDC023987
AACTGGGGTTCCAAGCTCGTCGCCGCGATCGCGGACATCGCCGACATGATCTCCACCATCGCCGGGATCCTCGCGATCATCGTCGCGTTCATCCCGGTCGTGGGTACGGCGCTGGCTGGGGTGTTGATCGTCATCGCGGCGGTGGCGGCGATCGTCAGTGCGGTCGCGAACATCACGCTCGCCGCTACCGGGGAGCGGTCGTGGGCTGAGGCCGGGATCGCGATCGCTGGTGCGGCGTTGTCGTTGATCGGGCTGGGTGGTGCGGCCAAGGCCGCGACTGGGCTGGCGAAGGGGATCAGCAAGGGCGCGTTGCGGTCGGGCAAGAACTGCAAGCTCGGGTTCGGGGCTTGTTTCCTGGCTGGCACCCCGGTCCTGACCGCGGACGGCACCAAGCCCATCGAAGACATCCGGGTCGGCGACAAGGTCTGGACCCGGAACCTCGAGACCCGGCTGGACGAGCTGCAGCTGGTCGCTGAGACGTTCGTGCACCAGACCGTCGCGTTGTATCACCTGAGCATCAACGGTGCGACCGTCTCAACGACGGCGGAGCACCCGTTCATGGTCGACGGTCGTGGCTGGCAGATGGCCGGGAACCTGCGCCCCGGCGACGTGCTGATCACTCCCGAGGGCACCACGATCCTGGAAGCGGTCGAGGTCGAAGAACGCGACCTCGCCGACATCGAGAACGTCTACAACTTCCACGTCGAGAACAACCACAACTACTACGTCCACGCCGGCGACACACCCGTCCTGGTCCACAACACCCACGCCGGTAAGATCCCCATACGGCAAGGCTCGCTCAACAAGCACATCAAGAACACGAACGAATTCAAGACAAACGGCGACCCGCGCGGCAAGTCCGTGTTCGTCGGCCCGAAGAGTGCTCAACGCCTTGTCGAGCTGACGGTCCAACGAGGCACCCAGTTCACCGACAAGATGGGTGTCACGAAGATGAAGTGGGAGGCCGGTGTGACGACCGGTTTTGCTCCCGACGGGACCCGCCTCACTGGCGTTATGTGTTCCTACTCGAAGAAGGGGTGGCATGGCTGGCCTACGCAACTCTAAGTGGGATGTCATCAACCGATATCTCGCGACCGGTATTGGAGATCACAGGACTCCCGGCTGGTCACTCGGACGTGCTCGTGAGGCGGCCTTCGCAGGAGTGTGGGAGGACCTGGTCACTGAGTCGCTCGCACCCGTGCAGGTTCGCTCCGTTACCGACTCGAACGTGAACTCATCGTGCGTGTACGAGACAGCGGACGGAGACTCGCTCTACGTGTCCACCGTGCTGCCCTACGTCATCGCCTGGAGCGCAGAGCAGGACGGGTTTCTCGATACGTCGCCACCGTGGGCCGACACTCTGATTGCCGCAGGATTCTCCTACATGGACTCCTCGGCAACGCACACACTCAGCCCATACGTCGACACCGACGCAGAACGGCGCATCACCTATTTCGAGATTCTCTTCGAGTGGATCGAAGGCTCGGACGGGCCAGACGAAAGCAAGCTCGTCGACCCTTGGCGGCCCTGAGACGGACGACTGTACCGGGGGGGGTAGGAGGGCGACTCCGCGGGGCTCCCTCCCACCCAGCACGTTCTTGGGCCGCTCCTGCTGGCGGCAATTTCACGGGAGTGTTCTAAACAATGAAGGTTCCAGAAGGCTTTGTGGTGGAGAAAAAGCTGGCCGATCTGGTGGCGGGAGAGATCGAACCCGACGCCGCGGCGGACTGGGCCACACAAGTCATGCATGAACTCGAGGACGAGGACGTCGACGACGGCATCTGGGAAGCGTTCGATCACCTCTCCGGCGCAGACCTATTAGCCGAGCCGGACGTGTACCTGCATTCGCAGGATGACTACCGGTCGTGGCTCACCGAGTTTCGGTCCAGCCAGGCTCAATGACAGATCCGTCCCCCCAATGACACTGCCAACACCAGAAGATCTGGGCAACGCCCCCACATGGGAGAACTACATCATTGCTCAGACGACCCAGGCGTCACTCGGACTCGTTCCGCAGGGCGCTCTGGGGAGCACGTCTCCGTCACGATCGCACAAGAGGTGCACGACACACCTACCATCACCCCTCACGACACAGTGGCCTGGACGTTCATCAAGCGTTCAGAAGTAGCCACGTCGTGACACCTGCACCACGCCCGTCCCGGAACGGTCCCCGTCAGGACCGCAACGAAGGAGACCCTCAGGTATGAACGACGAATCGTCCCCGGTGAGACCTCTCGGATCTGACAGTGAGCGCCCCGGCCTGACCGTCGATCCCCAGGCCGATGTCGGCTCGCCCGCCCTTGCCCTGGCCCTCGCGACGGGTGACAGAGCCGCCGTGGGCGAGGCGCTGCGGGACGACGCCGTCGTCGTGCCGATCCTCGACCGCGGGGACGGCACGCCCCAGATCCAGGTGTTCCCCACACCGGAGGGCTCCGTCAAGCCCTACCACCTGCACCTGTTCTCCTCGACCCAGACTCTTGGCGAGTTCCTGGGAGACGCGCCGGACCGGGCCTTCAGCCTGCGCAGGCGCGATTCGCTGGCTCCGTTCATCAAGCGGCACGGCGACGCGCTCCAGCAGATCGTCATCGACCCCGCCGGACCCAGCCACGTGACCCTCGGGGTCGACGAAACCCTGGCCCTCCTCGACCCGCAGCCCCCCGCCGACGACCCCACCGGCCTGTTCGACGAGACCGGCGCCGGCATCAGCGGCGAGGCCCTGCACGCCCTCGGCACCGTCGAGGACCCCGGCGGGTACCGCGGTATCGGCATCGAGATGAACCTGCCCGACCACTGGGCCATCATCGAGCTCGACGAGCCCGAGCAGCGCGAACGCCAGATCCGCGAGATCGTCAAGCAGCAGACGGTCAAGCTGAGCGACCGCTCCGCTCCCCTGCGGCGAGACCTGCGCGAGAAGATGATCGAGGTCGCCGACAAGGCCGAGGCCGCCGGCGGCAAGGCCATGGCGTACCTGCTCCTGCCCGGGCAGGAGGCCACGCTCGCGCTGAACGTGACCCTGTACTGGCACGATCTGGGCCCCGAAGCAGGCAGCGCGAGCCACCTCCAGCGCATCCAGGACCGGCTCGGTGCCAACCCCGGCCCGGACGACGCACTCACGCGCACCGAGACCTTGTCGGGCCCGTTCCTGCGGCACATCCGGCTCACGCACGGCTCCGAGGAGGTTGGCGGCCAGGACGTGCCCCTGCTCCTGATCGACTACTGGGCCGAGGCGCCGGGCAAGCAGTCCGTCGCACGGCTGGCGTTCTCCACGCCGCACGTCGGGATCCGCGACGAGATGCTCCGGCTGACCGACAAGGTCCTGTTCTCCACCGAGTGGATCCTCGGCCGGCCGAGCGAGGACGCACCCACGGACGCCGCGCCGGAGGCCGGTCCCGCGGAGCCGGGCCCTGCCACGCCCGCGCCGGCGACGCCGAGCCCCGCCGGCGTCTGACCCAGGGCGGAGCCCTGGTGCGTCGCACCGGGGCTCCTGCCCTGGCGTAGCCTCTGCGCATGGCCAGGACGATCGCTACCAACACGACCGTGACCCGTGACGAGCTGCTGGAGTTCCTCCGCTCGCGCCGCAACGGGATCCTCGTGACCAGCCGGGCCGACGGCGCCCCGCAGCTCAGCCCCGTCACGTACGGCGTGGACTCGGCCGGGCGCGTCGTCGTCTCGACGTACCCGGAACGCGCCAAGGTGCGCAACCTGAAGAAGCGGCCCGCCGCGTCGTTCATGGCGCTCGGTGAGGGCTTCAACGAGGCCTGGGTGCAGGTGGACGGCACCGCCGAGGTGCTGGACATCCCCGAATCCGTGGAGCCGCTCGTGGACTACTTCCGAGCGGCTGCGGGCAAGGAGCACCCCGACTGGGACGAGTACCGCGCCGCCATGGTCGAGCAGGGCAAGTCGATAGTGCGGATCACCGTCGAGCGCTGGGGCCCGATCGCGACGGGCGGGTTCCCCGCGCGGTTCGCGGAGGGCTGACCCACCCGCCGGACGGTCAGCCGTTCTTCTCCACCTCGTCGCCCAGCCGCAGAATCGCGCGGTAGCAGAGCCAGGTCACGCCCGCAGCGGCCAGGCCTGCTGGGACGACGAGCGCGGGCACCTGCCATGGTTCGTCCCCCCACGCCGCGACCCAGGCCATGAGGGTCGCCACACAGAGGATCGCGCCGCCCACCCCGGCGAGCAGCCCCAGGACGAGCACGATGATGAGCCCCAGCCTGCCGACGGCGCCGGCCATCGCGCCGACCGTCTGAGCGAGCCCGTCCTCCTCGACCTCGCGTTCGGCGCGGGCTTGCTGTGCCCGCTGCGACTGGTCCTTGTCGGGTCGCTCCGGTACCTCCTGCCGGGGCACCGGGATCACCAGTTCCGTGGGCAGGTTCCGGTCGACGAGCTCTGCGACGTCCCGTGCGTCGAGATCGTCGTGCAGCGTCGGCTCGAACGGAACCCTCGCCCCGTCGAGACCGACCAGCAGCCTCCCGCCGTCGGGGTAGGCCAGGAGCGCGGCCGCCGCGTCGAACCGGACCGTCACTCGGGTGCGCCCGTCGCGCAGCGTGACGCCGGTGTCCCCGACCACGATCGTGGCGTCGACGTCGACGCGCTCGAAGGATCGCCCCAGAACGGGTTCGCTCGCCCCGCGGGAGACCAGCGACGTGCCCGCCCAGCCCGACCCGACCGGCGTGACCAGCAACCCGGAGCCCCACGCCTGGCGTGCGAGCGCGACGACGTCGGCCGCGGTCACCCCTGCGATCGCGGCCCGCCGCTCCGCCGGGACCTGGGACGGTCGGCCCAGCAGAGTCCGCACTGCGTCGTCCGCAAGCCAGATGGCGTCCTGGTGCGGCTCGTCGAACGCCACCAGGAGGTGCGCCCGAGCTGTCTCCAGCTCGTCGTCGGCGACGGCATACCGCAGTCGCCCCCACGTGTCGAGGAACTCGCCCGTCGCCTCCGCGGCGGTCTCCCGGCGGAGACCGGCGGCGATCTGCCACGCGGCTTGCTCCCCGTCCAGCACACCGATCGACGCGGACACGTCGTACGTCCAGCCCCGGTCGTGCCGCAGGTTCTGGAACAACGCCCGTCGCGCCACCTCCGAAAGCACCGCGAGGGCAGGCACGTCCGGCACGAGGGCATCCCAGCGCACGTTCGTCCCACCGACGGGGGCGTCGGCGGGGAGCGACAACGCCAGGCCTTCGACGAGCGGCGCCGGGAGCACCCGCGTCGCGGGCACGGCATCGGGCAGTGCGAGGTTCAGGTCTTGCGCGGTCTCCCCGGTGAACCAGGCCACCGCGTTAGAACCGGCGAACCGCTCACTTGCCCACGCCCGCAGGTCGTCGTCGGTGGTGCGGTGCAGCCCCACGTACTGGCCGGGTCCGAGGCCGTAGCCCCGCAGCCCGAACCGCCAGGGCGGCAGCGGCGGGGCCGCGTCGACCGCGCGCTCCCGCAGCGAGCGCGCCTCGGTCTCGCGGTGCCGTACCGGCAGGTCCGCCAGGGCACGTGCCAGCTCGCGCAGTGTGGTCCGCACCCGGTCGTCGGACCCGCTCACCCGCACCTCGGTCACAGCAGGTCCCACCGAGGCCGCGACGTCGAGTCCCGGCCGCTCGACCGCGCGTAGCGCCAGTGCGACGACGAGAGCTGTGGTGCCGCTGGTGGGCAAGGTCTCGTCGGCGTACCCGACCCGGAACACGAGGCCACCTGTCGCCCGGCCGGGGCGGTATGCGAACAGCTCGCGCGGCCGGGTCCACGTGTTGGCGATCATCGGCCTGCCTTCGGGTGTCGCTTGCTGATCAGGCCGTAGGTCGCCCAGATGAGACCGACCACCGGCAGGAAGCCCAACCGGACGTCGACGTCGAACGCTTCCCGCAGGAGCACCTGACCGCCGCCGAGCACGAGCACACCGACCACCCACATCCCGAGGACGAGGCCCACTGTCGCCGGGATCGACCGCGGCCCGGTCTCACCCTTGGCGGTGTCCCGCGCGGTGGTCCTCACCTTCGCGGGCGGCTGTGCCACCGGGATCTCGTCCGGCTCTCGCGCGGGCAGGTGCACCACGACGTTCGCCGGCACGCGGGAGTCCACGTGGGCTGCGACCGCCGACGGGTCCAGTCCGCGGTACAGGGTCGGCTCGATCACGAGCCGGAACCCGTCCGCTCCGGTCAGCACGCGGGCGCCGTCGGGCACGCTCTCCATCAGCACGCAGTCCACGAAGCGGACGGTGACGCCCCCCTCCCGGGTAACCATGCCGACGCCGTCGACGGCAAGGACGAGCGAGACGTCCGGTGCGTCGATCCGCTGGAAGGTCCGTCCCGTGGCGCGTGCCTCCGACCAGTTCGGCGCGGGGACGATCCCCGCCCAGTCCATGGCATCCGGTCCGTACCACAGCGCGCTCCCCCACGCTTCGCGGGCGACGGCCCGGACGTCGTCCGCGGTGATGCTCTCGACCTGCGCCCGGATCCGCTCGGGCCCTTCGAGAGGACGTCCGGTGACCACCCGGTGGGCCACTGATGGGAGCAGCTCCGCGGGGGGCGCCGCGGCTACCTCGGCGAGGTCCTCGACGGCCCCCGCGCGGGCCGCGGCCAGGTCTTCGTCGGTCACATGGAACCGGAGAGTGCTCAGCGCGTCGGCCAGACCGCCGGCCACCGCGCCCTGCTGGCCCTCCGTGCCCTGCACCACCACCGACAGGCGCGCGTCCTCGGCATTTAGGAGGTCATAGTCGACGTCGAGGGTGCTTGCGATGTCGGCGGTACCGCGCAGATCACGGTGCAGCACCTCGCGCAACACCAGCGACGCCAGGTACGCGGCGTTGCCGCGGGGCACGACGGCGTCGAGCGCGACGCCGTCCCGCAGGCCGGTGAGGTAGGCAGGGCTGCCCTGAAGCACATCCGTGAGGACCGGCGGAGGCCTGCGCGTGCCCTTGGGCAGACTCAGGTCAAGACCCTCCGGCAGCGTGTCCGCCGTGACCCAGGCGACGGCGTTCTCGCGCGTGAACCAGGAGGCCGCCCAGTCGAGCACCTCGTCGTGCGTGATCCGATCGATGCCCCGCTCGCCGTATCCGACCAGGCCGAACCCGCGGGCGCCGTGCCGACTGATCCGTAGGTGTCCGCCGAAGCCGGGGTGCTTTCCCTCGGCCTCGGACCGGAGGATGTCCTTCTCGGTGTCGATGCGGTCCATGGGCAGGTCGCGGAGCGCGGCGCAGACATCGTTCAGGTAGGTGACGACGTCGGTGGCGGATCCCGCGACGTGGAACAGGGTGACGTCCGCGTGCGTCTGCCCGTTCAGGTGGGCCTCGCTGAGGACCTGCTCGCGCAGGGCGAGGTGCTCGATCAGGTGCGTGATGCCGGAGGTGGCGAGGGTCTCGTGCGCCGAACCGACTCGGAAGATGATGCCGCCGCCGGTGTTGCCCTCGCGCGGTGCCAAGAGCACCGGGACGCCGTCGGCCGCTGCGACGGCGATACCGGGGAACTCCGTCAGGTCCGGGAGCGTGAGCGCAGTCATGCGGGCGCCCACGTGCGGCCGTCCGCCGCCTTCGCGGCTGCTTTGGCGGCGGCTTTGGCAGCGGCGTCATGGTTCTTGCGGTACATCTCCTCGGCCCCGTCGAGGTAGCTCCACATGCCTTCGACGGGCCCTTTGCTGAGGGCAGCGAAGTGGTGCCACGCGTCTGCTGGCCGCGCTGCCGTCGTGAAGAACAGTGCGAGGTTCGTATGAGCCGTGGCCGTGGCCGCGCCCGTCGTGTGGTGGGGGTGCCACACCGACTGCGTCGCCGCCTCGCGAACCCGGTCGATCATCGCCGGTGGAACGGTCTTCTCGCCGTCGATCGCGCGCTCGAACGCCAGATCGACCACGAGGAGGTGGCTGAGCGACCCAGGTTCGGCCCTTGCGGCGCATTCCGCGACGAACTGCGAGGCCTGCTCCCACGTACCACCCCACTTGGGCAGGATCTGCTGCAGGCACGCTTGCTGCGCCGCGAACACCTGAGGGTCGATCGCGGCCAGCCTGTCGTATCGGCGCCGAGTCTCACCGACCCCGAGGTCCAGACCACGAGCGGTCGTGATCCGGACTTCCCAGGCCGGCACGTAACCGGGGTGCTGCGAGCACACGTCGAACAGGATCCGTTCCGCCCGGCGCAGCCAGGCGTGGAACTGCTCGAACTGGCCCGCTGAGACGAACTGCGCCTGGGCGGATGATCGCGCCTCCCAACCTGACGTGACATACCTGGCCGCGCGCAGGGTACGAGCGAGCGGTGTGCCGTCGTCGGCCGCCTCGATCGCCGCGGTGAGCCGCGGCGGGTCCTCTCCGACGGCGTGGCCCGCGATCGTCCACATCACGGCCGCGATGTCATCGTGCCTGGTGAGTCCGCGCATGATCGCGAGCGCCGCGGCGATGTCGCCGACCTCGCAGGCCCCTCGCAGGGCGGAGCCGTCGGGCAGGTACGCCCACGGGTCGAAGAATTCCGCGGTCGGCGCCGCGTCACGTCTGGTGGCCATCAGATACCTGTCCGGGTCTCGACTACAAGGGGGCGTCACTGCCCGACGGGAGGCTACTGGTGCCGTGGATCCCGCTCGGCCGGATCCGGGTTGCTCACCGGGTGAACTTCGCCGGGTCAGTGCTGACAACGGCTCACGGACACGCCGTGAGAACATTTCCCGGTGCGAGAGATCAGGCAGAGCCGCAAGCTGAAGTCAGTCCGCTACGACGTCCGGGGTCCGATCCTCGAGGAGGCGTACCGGCTGGAGGCGGAGGGTCACAAGATCCTCAAGCTGAACATCGGCAACCCCGCGCCGTTCGGGTTCGAGGCGCCGGACGCGGTCCTCGCGGACATGATCCACCACCTGCCCGAGGCGCAGGGGTACAGCGACAGCCGCGGCATCTACTCGGCGCGTACCGCAGTGGCGCACTACTACCAGTCGCACGGCCTCGACACGCACGTGGACGACGTCTACATAGGCAACGGCGTCTCCGAGATGATCAGCCTGGTCCTGCAGGCCCTGATCGACGACGGCGACGAGGTGCTGGTTCCGGCGCCCGACTACCCGCTGTGGACCGGGGCGGTGAGCCTGCAGGGCGGGACGCCCGTGCACTACCGCTGCGACGAGGCCAACGGCTGGAACCCCGACCTGGGGGACATCGAGTCGCTGATCACCCCCGCCACCAAGGCCCTCGTGATCATCAACCCGAACAACCCCACCGGCGCGGTCTACAGCGAGGACACCGTCAAGGGTCTGGCCGAGCTGGCGCGCAAGCACGACCTGGTGCTCCTGAGCGACGAGATCTACGAGAAGATCCTGTTCGACGGCGCCACGCACCACCACACCGCCACCTACGCCGCCGACGACGTCCTGTGCATCACGTTCAGCGGCCTGTCCAAGGCGTACCGGATCTGCGGCTACCGGTCGGGCTGGGCTATGATCTCGGGCCCCAAGCACCGCGCGGCCGACTTCATCGAAGGCCTCACCCTCGTGGCGAACATGCGCATGTGCGCGAACGTCCCGGCCCAGCACGCCATCCAGACGGCGCTGGGCGGCCACCAGTCGATCGATCAGCTCATCGTGCCCGGTGGTCGGTTCTACGAGCAGTCGATGCTCGCCGACAAGCTGCTCAACGACATCCCTGGCGTCACGTCGGTCCGTCCCCGCGGGGCGCTGTACTGCTTCCCGCGCCTGGACCCCGAGGTGTACCCGATCAAGGACGACGAGGCGTTCGTGATCGGCCTGCTGCGCGCCAAGAAGATCCTGGTGACGCACGGCACCGGGTTCAACTGGCCGGAGCCGGACCACTTCCGCCTGGTGACGCTGCCCGACGTCGACGTGCTCACCGAGGCGATCGGGCGGATCGCCGAGCACCTGGAGACGCTGCGCGCCTGACTAGCTCCCGCCGCCCGCCGCCGTACCCGGGAGCACCGGGACCCGCGGCGCGGGCAGGGTCGGCCGCGCATCGTCCCGCAGCGTGCCCGGAGCGAAGGGCACCAGATCCTGCTGGCACACCGTGCCGTCGTCGGCCTCGAGCGTGACGAGGTACCGCCCGATCGCCTCGTCGGCACACTCGCTCACCCCTACGGTCGTGTGGCCCCAGCCATCCACGGTGAGCATCCGGGCGTCCGGCCACAGCGCGGCGTAGGGAGCGGTGAAGTCGTAGTGCGTGGCCGGGTCGAAACGGGTCCCGATCACGAGCACGGGCTCCTGCGTGGTCTGCTCCCACGGGCCGGTGTAGGCGTCCTCGTCCTGCGCGGCGATGAACTCGCAGTGGACGCCGACCCAGCCGCGGAACAGCCCGAAGTGGGGGTACTGCTCGTCGAGTGCCGCGACCTTGCGCGGGTAGGACCAGGGCCGGCCCGGGAAGTCGGCGTCGACGCACAGGCTCGCGAGGCTACCGCCGATGGACGCGTAGTCCTCCAGCAGGCCGAGGCGGCGGAGCAACTCCTGGATGGACGGACCCTCGTCGAGCGCCTGCGCGGCCGACGACGGGACGACGTCCGCCAGGACGGCGAGCTCGGCGAGCAGCGCCGCGAGGTCGGGCCAGCCTGCCGTGCCGTACATCGAGAAGAAGACCTGGGTTACGACGTCGGCGTACCCCACCTCGATGGTGGTCCCGTCGCCGAGCGGGATCTCGACGGGCTCCTCCTTCAGCGCCGCGTAGACGTCCTCGACCACCTCGGCGGGATCCCCGAGGGCGTTCAGGGCGCAGCGCTCCCCCGCCTCGGCGCACAACCGAACGAACTCGCCGTACGTCTCGGTGCCGGCCTCCGCCTGCCGCAGGCGGGTACCGAACAGCTCGCCGTCGGCCGGGCCGGTCCAGGCCCGCGGGTCGACGGTGCCGTCGAGCACCAGCGCACGCACGTTGTCCGGGAACAGTGCCGCGTACGTCGCGCCGAGGAGCGTGCCGTACGAGTACCCGACGTAGGTGAGCTCGTCGTCGCCCAGCCGCTGCCGCAGGACGTCCATGTCGCGGGCCACGTTGGCGGTGGACGCCGTCGCGATGCGGTCGCCGCCGAACACCGTGCACGCCGTTCCGAGCGCCGCCGCCTCACCGAGGAAGCGCGCGTTCTCAGCCCTGGTCAGTGGAAGCGCCAGGCCGGACGTGAGGAAGTCCTGCTCGGCCTCCGCCGTCGGGAAGCAGGTGGCCGGGTCGGACGTGCCGACCGCACGCGGGTCGAAGCTGACGATGTCGAACCGCTCGCGGACGGACGCGTCGAAGAGGTCCTCGCCGAGCAGGTGCAGGGTCGAGACACCCGGTCCGCCCGGGCCGCCGAAGTTGACCAGCACGCTGCCGATGCGGTTCTCCTGGTCCAGGGCCCGCAGGCGGGTCACCGCGACGCTGGTGGTCGCTCCCTGCGGCTCGTCGTAGTCGGATGGCACCTCGATCGTGGCGCAGTCGAAGGCTTCCGCGCCCTCGGTCTCGCACGAGGACCAGGAGATGTCCTCGGCCGCCCCGGGGACGATGGTCTCGGGTGCTGCGGGTGCCGGTGCTGCCGCGGTCGCCGACTGGGCGGGCACAGCGCCCACGGCCAGCAGCGAGCCGACGAAGAGTAGGGACAGGGCTGGGGTGAGGGCCGCGCGTGCTCGGCGCGACGCCGTCGAGCGCAAGGTCATGGCGTCGAGTGAAACAGCCCACGCCCGGAGGCACAACGAAAGTTCGGTCGGCCCGGCCGCATCGCGACCCCTACACGCTGCACGCCTTCGTCGGCGTGTCGCGTGCAGGATGTAGGGGTGGCCGACCGGCGTCGGCCAGCCGCGCGTGGGTGTGCATGTCGTGATGCCCGTCCGCGTGCAGTGCCGCTCCGAGGCGCGTTCCCTCCGCGTCGAAGCCGGCCTTCTCCGCGACGCGGCACGACGCCGGGTTCAACGTGGAGTGCTCGAGCTCGAGACGCCGGAAACCCACGGCGAACGCCCAATGGCTCACCGCCGTCACGGCCCGCGGCGCCAGCCCTCTGCCCCGCGCTGCCGGGACGGTCCAGTACGCGACTACGGCGATACCGTCGAACAGGACGAGCTCCTTGAGCGCGAGCCGCCCGAGCAGCGCCCCGGCGCCGTCGGCGATGGCCCACTCGAGACGCTGCTCCTGCCCCCACCCCCGCCGCCAGGCCGCGATCAGCTCGCGCGCCTCGTCCAGCGAGCCGATCTCACGCACGTGCCACCGTTGGATGGCCGGGTCCGCGTAGGCGGCCCGGAGCCCAGGGGCGTCACGATCGGTCCAGGGGCGCAGCTCGACGCCGTCCCCCAGCGCGAACGTGGGCTGCGGCGTCCCGGCGAGAGTGCCGGGTACGACGGTGTGCGCGACGAGTTCGGCCATGGCCACACGCTAGCGCCGCATGTCGGGGCCAGAAGTCTCCAGCGCGCCGTCGAGCCGGGCAGGAGCGCCAGGCAGTCACAGAGTGCTGCCTCAGAAGAGGGTCTCGTCTCCGACGTCCGCCCCCAGGGACGCCGCTCCGGTGCCGTCGGCGCGCACGCCGCTGAAGGCGCCGCGGGGGTAGTCGCCTTCCACGTGCTGACCGCCCTCGTGCGCGCCGGCCGCTCGGGCTCGATGCATGGCGGTGCCGCCCAGCCCGCGCTCGTCGATCAGCGGCCGCACCCGTTCCCAGAGCCAGTCGCGGTAGCCCTTGTGCGCGTAGGCGCCGCGCCCATAGACCCTGCCGTGGCCCTCCACCAGGTGCGGGTGGTCCCGCTCGAGCCAGCCCAGGTACCACTCGCGGGCGCCGGGGCGCAGATGCAGTGGCAGCACGGTGACGCCCGTCGCGCCGGCGTCGACGAGGGTGTCGAGGAGTCGTTCGAGGTGGGCGAGCGAGTCCGTGAGCCACGGCAGCACCGGCGCGACCATGACGCCGCAGGGTAGGCCGGCGGCCCGGATCGCACGGATCAGGTCGAGGCGGGCGCGCGGCGACGGGGTGCCCGGCTCGACAGCCTGCTGCAGCCCCTCGTCGGCGAAGGCGAGGGACACGCCGAGCCCGACGTCGACCTTCTCGGCGGCCTGCGTCAGCAGCGGCAGGTCGCGCCGCAGGAGCGTGCCCTTGGTGAGGATCGAGAACGGCGTACCCGAGTCCGCGAGCGCCGAGATGATGCCGGGCATGAGCCGGTAGCGCCCCTCGGCCCGCTGGTAGGGGTCGGTGTTGGTGCCGAGCGCGACGGCCTCGTGCGTCCAGGAGGGTTTGGCGAGCTCGGCGCGGAGCACCTGGTCGACGTTGACCTTGACGACGACCTGGGAGTCGAAGTCGCGCCCGGCGTCCAGGTCCAGATATTCGTGGGTCGGCCGCGCGAAGCAGTTGTGGCTGATCACGCCGTTGGCGATGAAGTCGCCGGTCCCCGTCGTGATGTCGACCATCTCCGAATCACTCCCGAGGCTCTCGATGGAGATGATCCGCAACGACACGGAGGTCTTGACGGCGGCACCGATGATCTGGAGCTTCCGCGTGATGGCGGGGTTAGTGAGTGCGAAGAACCGGCGACGGCTCGACAGCCCGCCGACGACACGGATGTTGGCCACGCCGATCTTGTTGGCGGGCTCCCTGACATGCGGGATGCCGAGCACGTCCATGGCCGTCATGGTCGTGGTGAGCATGCGATCGTCCGGGTTGGAGATGCGCAGGACCTGGCCGTCGCAGCTCCCCTCGGCGTCGAAGATCCCGGCGAGGAAGCCGATGGACCACTCCCTGCTGGGAGTAGTCGGCCACTCGATGATCTTGCGAATGGCCGCCACCGTTGCCTGCTTGGACGTGAAGATCCCGTCCAAGGCCTGCCGCTTCTCGGTGGCCGCCGAGAAGGCGCGCCGGTTTGTCGCCACGCCCGCCATGGCCAGATAGTCCTGGGAGCGGGTCAGCGCTTCGTCGTCGACCAGAGCAAGGCGGAACATGGTGATCCGACCTCCCGCGTAGGTCTTGTCGAACAGCATGCCGTCCCCGCGGATCATCCCGGTGAGGTACCCCCGCCGGTAGTCCGGTGACTCCGGCGGCGTCGCGTAGGCGTCGGCCACCATTCCCAGGCCAAACCCTTGCAGGCGGTTGTTGGTCGTCAGGTACGGACGCTGTCCGTCGCCCTTCGGCAGCGGCGCGACATACTTCCAGCCGCGCTCGGTCAGGAACCGGTGATCACCGCTGGCGATGATCTCGGTGCCGTCCTCGAGCGTCACCCGGTAAGCGTGCTTGACCGTGCCCCACCGCGCCAAGACTTCGGTCTCCACGAATCGTCGATAGGTGCCGTCACGCTCGGTACCGACGATCCGGTCACCCACCGTGACGTCGCGGATCGGCTTCTGACGGCCGTCCGCCATCAGGACGAGCGTCGACGGATCCACGCAGTAGGTGCAGGCATGCGAGCAGCCACGGTACGGGTTGATCGTCCACCGGAACGGCATCTGCGACGCCGCCGGCACCTTCGACAGCGCGCTCTTGGCCAGCACCTCGTGAAAGGTCACGCCCGCGAACTCGGGTGACCGGACGGTGCGCAGCAGCCCGGCGGTGCGCAGCCCGGGCAGCTCGAGCCCGGGGAGCGCACCGTCGTCATGATTGATCGCCTGACCGTGCCATCGCATACCTGATTCGAACACTCGTTCGAACAGGCGTCAAGTCGCTACGCCGACAGCGTCGGCCGCCGGGGTCAGCCCTTCGGGACCACGCGCGGCCAGCGGTCCTCGGCGGACGGCTCCCACGTCGCGGCGTCGGCGTCGACCTGGTCGCCGGAGCGGATGTCCTTGACCTGGTCAGCGCCTACCGCGCCGTCCTCCCCCGCCGTGCCCGGGAACCACACGAAGGGGATGCCCCGCCGGTCCGCGTACTTGATCTGCTTGCCGAACTTCGCGGCGCTCGGCGCCACCTCGACGGGGATGTCACGGGAACGCAGCGCCGCGGCGACGGCGTCGGACGCCACGCGCTGCTCCTCCGAGGCCACCGCCACCAGCACGGCGGACGGCACCGACCGCGTGGCCTGCACCAGCTCCGCGGACAGCAGGCGCGACACCAGGCGCGAGACGCCGATCGACAGCCCGACACCCGGGTAGGTGTTCTTGCCGTCGGAGGCGAGCGTGTCGTAGCGGCCACCGGAGCACACCGAGCCGAGCTGTTCGTGACCCACCAGCACGGTCTCGTACACAGAGCCCGTGTAGTAGTCGAGACCACGCGCGATCTTCAGGTCAGCCACGACGACGCCCGGTGCGCGCTGAGAGGCCGCAGCGATCAGCGCCTCCAGCTCGCCCAGGCCGGTCTCCAGCAGCTCCGTCACCGCGCCGTACGACTCGGCGAGCGCACGCACCTCGGCGATCACCCCGACGTCGGATCCCGAGATGGACGCGAGCGCCAGGCAGGCCTTGGCCTGGTCCTCGGTGGCCCCGCACTCGGCGACGAGCAGACCGGAGACCTTGTCGGGTCCGATCTTGTCGAGCTTGTCGATCTGGCGCAGCACGCCCTCGACGTCGTCCAGCCCGATACCGCGGTAGAAGCCCTCGGCGACCCTGCGGTTGTTCACCAGGATCCGCACCGGCGGCAGGCCGATCTCGGCCAGCGCGCCGAGGGCCTCGGCAATCACCAGCGGCACCTCGACCTCGAAGTGGTACGGGAGCTCGCCCGCGCCGACGACGTCGATGTCCGCCTGGATGAACTCGCGGAAGCGACCGTCCTGGGGGCGCTCGCCCCGCCAGACCTTCTGGATCTGGTAGCGCCTCAGGGGGAACGCGAGCCTGCCGGCGTTCTCGAGCACGTAGCGCGCGAACGGCACGGTGAGGTCGAAGTGCAGGCCGAGCTGCTTCTCGCGGTTCCGCTGGTCGAGCTGGTCGAGACCGTCCTCGTCCTGCAGCCGCGACAGCACGTAGACCTCCTTGGAGGTCTCGCCCTTGCGCAGCAGCTGGTCCAGCGGCTCCACCGCCCGCGTCTCGATCCCGGCGAACCCGTGCAGCTCGAAGGTGCGGCGCAGCGTGTCGAGGACGTGCTGCTCGACGATGCGACCGTCAGGGAGCCATTCGGGGAAACCGGAGAGGGGAGTGGGCTTTGCCATGCCACAGATCTTCCCACGAGCGGGGCCCTGTCAGCCCGGCCTTTCCACAGGCGCGCACGACCACGTGACCGCCCGGGACCCCTGACGGCCGGCTCAAGCTCCCGCGGGGCCCGCGGCGAGGAACGGGTTGGTCGCCAGCTCGCGCGCCACGGTGGTGGCAGGTCCGTGCCCCGGCACGACGGCGAGCCCCGGGTCCAGGGCACGTACGACGGAGCGCAGCGTCTCGCCCATCACCTGGCCAGAGCCGCCGTGCAGGTCGGTGCGGCCGACGGAGCCCGCGAACAGGACGTCGCCGGTGAGGATCACCTCGCCGTCGGGCCGGTAGAGCGTCGAGCCCTCGGTGTGGCCGGGCGCGTGCAGGACGTGCAGCGTGACCTGCCCGAAGGTGAGCACCGCCGACCCGCCGGGCGTGGCGAACGGTTCGACGACGGCGGGCGCACGGTAGTCGTCGCGGTGCAGGCCGAGCGCGGCCTCCAGCGCGGGGCTGAGAGTGCCGAACGGGTCGGGGAGGCGGTAGGCGTCGGCCTCGTGCAGGCGCATCGGGATCTCGTACCGCGCGCACAGCTCGCCGGCGTCCCACGTGTGGTCGGCATGGCCGTGCGTGGCCAGGACCGCACGCGGCGTGAGTCCTTCGGAGTCGACGAGCCGCCCGACGGCGTCGGCCACTCCGGCGCCCGCGTCGACCACCACGCAGTCGGTGCCGGAGGACACCACGCAGCAGTTGGTACCGAACACTGGTGCGACCACGACACGGAGCTCCACGGCGCCAACGTTAACGGCAGATTGTCACGCTGGCAGACCGCATCTTCACCCGTCAGCGAAACCGCTCGAACAGTATGACCTGGCATCCGATGCCTACACTGTCCCCGCACGGGGTGATTCGCCCCGGATCCGGCAGTGAATCGGTCCAGCGTGGCCAAGCCCCGGGTCAAGGCGAGCACGAGAGAGCACGGAGAAGGGAACGCGGTGGCGTCCACCAAGCAGCGGCAGCGCGCACAGCAGGCCAGGCAGGCGGAGAAGCAGGCACGGCGGCTGGCAGCCAAGCGCGCCCGCAAGCAGCGACTCTGGGCCCTGATCGCGCTGTTCACGGTACTCGCGCTCGTCGGCGCCTTCGTGATCGCGGCCCTGGTCGACAACGGCGGCGGCGCCTCCGACGACGCCGCCGGAGCCTGCCCAGCGGGTGTCGAGGAGGCGCGCGACGACTACGAGCTCGCCGATCCGTCGGTCGCCGAGGACCGCACCTGGACCGTCACGCTGCACGCCTGCTCCGGCGACACCGAGGCCGACATCGTCCTGGAGCTCGACGGCAAGAGCGCCCCGCAGGCCGTCGCCAGCTTCGTCACGCTGGCCCAGGGCGGTTACTTCGACGACACCGGCTGCCACCGCCTCACCACGTCCGGCATCTTCGTGCTCCAGTGCGGCGACCCGACGTTCACCGGCTCCGGGAGCCCGGGCTACTCGTTCGGCCCCGTCGAGAACGCCCCGAAGAACGACGTCTACCCCGCCGGCACGGTCGCGATGGCGCGCCGCGGCGGAGACGCAGAGTCCATGGGCTCCCAGTTCTTCCTCGTCTACGAGGAATCGACCATCCCCTCCGACGCCGCCGGCGGGTACACGGTCTTCGGCACGATCACATCCGGCCTGGACTTCGTCCAGGCAGTCGCTGACGCGGGAGTGGCGGGCGGTGCATCTGACGGTGCGCCCGTCACCCCGGTCACCATCGAAGGAGTTGAGACCCAGTGAGCGAACCCACTTCTCGCTCGTCCGAGCCCGTCCAGCAGGACGCGCCCGCCGAGCCAGTGGCCGAGACTCCGAACGCAGCCGAATCTCCCGCCGAGGCGGTGAGTGAGGCGGCCGAGGCACCTGAGGCAGTTGAGGTGACCGAGGCACCTGAGCCCGCCGACGCAGCCGAGGCGCCTGAGGCAGCCGAGGTGGAGGCACCTGAGGAGACCGTGGAGCCTGCTCCTGCGGCCCCCGTACAGGAGCAGGCCGCCGCGGAGGTCCCCGCCGCACAGGAGGCTCCGACGGAGGAGGCTCCGGAGGCCCCGGCGCAGGAGACTCCTGCCCAGGAGGCACCCGCGGAGACCCCCACGGAGGAAGCCGCAGTGGCCGAGGCTCCGGAAGAGGCTCCGGCTGCGGAGGTCGTGACCGAGGAAGCCCCAGCGGAGGAAGCCCCAGCGGCCGACGCCGCCGCGCCCGCCGAGGAGACACCCGCCCCGGCTCCCGCTCCCCGGCCCGCGGCCCCGAAGCCGTCGGAGATCCCGTCGCCGGCCGCGCTCGCGAGGCCGCGTCCGCCCAAGCCGGGCGCGCCGTCGGCTCCCGCGGCGCAGGCTGCTCCCGCCGCGCCGGCCCCGGTGGTGCCGCCAGCCGCCGACGCCGCCGCACACGCCGAGGCGGAGAAGTTCGGCCGGGTGGACGAGGACGGCAGCGTCTACGTCCGCGAGGCCGCCGGCGAACGTGTCGTCGGCCAGTTCCCTGGTGTCAGCACCGAGGAGGCGCTGGCGCTGTACGTGCGCCGGTACCTCGACCTGGCCGCGAAGGTCGGGCTGTTCGAGGCCCGCCTGGAGAGCGCCGACCTGTCGGTGCGCGAGATCGACCAGACGCTCCAGAAGCTCGGCGAGGAGACTGCCGAGCCCGCCGCCGTCGGCGACCTGGACGCCCTCCGGGCCCGGGTCGAGACGCTGCGCGGTCTCTCCGCGGAACGCCGGGCCGCGCTCGAGGAGGCGCGCTCCGCCGCGAAGGCGGAGGCCGTCGCCGCCCGGACCTCGATCGTGGAGGCCGCCGAGAAGATCGCGGCGACCGACCCGAGCAAGATGCAGTGGCGCCCCGCGGGCGAGGAGCTGCGTACCCTGCTGGACAGCTGGAAGGACGCTCAGCGCTCCGGTCCGCGCATCGACCGTCCCACGGAGGAGTCGCTCTGGAAGCGGTTCAGCCACGCCCGCACCGCGTTCGACCGCGAGCGCCGGCACTTCTTCGCCGATCTGGAGCAGCGCAACAGCGCCGCCAAGATCGAGAAGGAGAAGCTGGTCTCCGAGGCGGAGGCCTTGTCCGGCAGCACCGACTGGGGGTACACGGCGGGTGCGTACCGCGATCTCATGACGCGGTGGAAGGCGGCGGGGCGTGCGTCCCGCAAGGACGACGACGCCCTGTGGGCCCGGTTCCGGGCTGCTCAGGACCGGTTCTTCCAGGCGCGCGACGCCGAGAACGCCGTCATCGACGCTGAGTACGGTGAGAACCTGAAGGTCAAGGAGGAGCTGCTCGCCGAGGCCGAGGCGCTGGTGCCGGTCAAGGACCTGAACAAGGCCAAGGCCGCGCTGCGTGGCATCCAGGAGCGCTGGGAGGACGCCGGCAAGGTCCCCCGTGGCGACATCCAGCGGGTCGAGGGCCGGTTGCGCGCGGTCGAGTCCGCCGTCCGCGACGCCGACCAGGCGCAGTGGAAGCGCAGCAACCCGGAGACGCGTGCGCGCGCCGAGGGTGCTGCCGCGCAGCTCGAGTCCGCCATCGCGGGTCTTGAGGCGGAGCTCGCGGCTGCCCAGGACAAGGGTGACAAGCGCAAGGTGTCCGAGCTGGAGGCCGCGGTCGCGGCGCGTCGCTCGTGGCTCGAACAGGTCGTCAAGGCCGCGGAGGACTCTCGGGGCTGACGTCTCGCGCGTTGTCCACAGCGGGCCCGGTCGCACTGCGCGACCGGGCCCGCTGCGCATAGGTTCTGCGCATGCCGTCCCTGTGCACCTCCCTCGCCGCGCTCCTGGACCCCCACGAGGCGCCAGCGCCGCTCGTGGTGACACCTGCGCACGTCGGCGGTCCCGTGGCCTGGGCCGACCTGCGGCGGTCCGGCGCCCTGGCCGTACTGCACGACGGCGCGGCCGTCGCCGCGGGATCGGTCGTCGGTCCGCCGCACCGCGCGCTGGCCCTCGCGGGCGAGGTACCGCCACGGTGCGTCCTCGCCGCCTCGACGGCCGGCTGGGTGCACACCGGCCTGTACGACGGCATCGACGCCCCGGCTTGGCCCGTCGGTGCACCGGTCGAGCTGGCCTACTCCCCCGCCACGCACTACTCGGCGCCCTTCCCCGGGCAGGTCCTGCGGAGCGCACCGGGCCTTGCACGGGACACGGTGCGGCTCGCGGGCGTTGCGGTCACGGGGATGACCCGCACCGCCGTCGACGTCGCGTGCACGGCACCGCCGGACGCGGCCGTGCTCGTGCTCGTCGCCCTGGCAGAGCGTGGCATGGACCTGCGGCAGGCCGTGCGGCAGCTCGACCGGCGGGCTCGCGTCGTCGGCCGACCTGCGGCGCACCGGGCGCTCGCGGCGGCGCGGAGGCTGTCGGCGGGCTAGGTTCGGGGGCATGGCCGGATCCAAGACACCAGCAGTGGAGCTCGACGTCGCAGGCCGCACGGTGCGCGTCACGAGCCCTGACCGCGTCGTCTTCCCCCGTGGAATCACCAAGCTTCAGGTCGTCGAGTACTTCGTCGCCGTGTCGGACGGCATCACCGGTGCCCTCCTGCACCGCCCCACGACGCTGGAGCGCTGGCCCAAGGGGTGGCACGAGGGCGCGCACCTCGCCACGCGCACGCCGAAGCCGGACGACCCGAAGGGTGACGGCTTCTATCAGAAGCGCCTCCCGAAGGGTGCGCCCGACTACGTCGAGACGGCGACCATCGCGTTCCCGTCGGGCCGGACGGCGGACGAGGTCTGCCCCACCGAGCCGGCGGTGGTCGCCTGGGCCGCCAACATGGGTACGCTCACGTTCCACCCGTGGCCGGTGCGGCGCGACGACGTCGAGGCGGTCGACCAGCTCCGGATCGACCTGGACCCGCAGCCGGGCACCGGCTTCTCCGATGCGGCCGCCGTCGCCCCGCACCTGCGGGAGCTGTTGGGCGAGCTGGACCTCACGGGCTATCCCAAGACGTCGGGCGGGCGGGGCCTGCATGTTTTCGTGCCGCTGGAGCCGCGGTGGACGTTCACCGCGGGACGGCGGGCGACGATCGCGATCGGACGGGAGCTGGAGCGCCGGCTGCCCGGCAAGGTCACCACCCGGTGGTGGAAGGAGGAGCGGGGTGAGGCGATCTTCGTGGACTACAACCAGATGGCTCGCGACCGCACCATCGCCTCGGCCTACTCGATCCGCGCCAACGAGAACGCCACCGTCTCCATGCCGCTGGACTGGGACGAGGTCGCCGAGGTGCACCCGGACGACTTCGACGTCCTGACGGCGCCGCCCAGGTTCGCCGAGCGTGGTGACCTGTTCGCCGCGCTGCGCGCCGACCGCGACCCGGGCCTGGACTGCTCGCTCGACGCCGCCCTGGAGCTCGCGGCACGCGACGAGACGGACGGGCTCGGGGACCTGCCCTACCCGCCGGAGTACCCGAAGATGCCGGGCGAGCCCAAGCGCGTCCAGCCGAGCCGCGACAAGGACAGGGACAGGGAGAGCTGAGCGGCACGCCATCTTCCACGTGCCATGCCATCTTCCGCGGAATCGCCGGTCCTGACGCGGAAGATGGCATGGCACGCAGATGATCGCGTGCCGACCGGCGGGCCGGCCAGGCCAGGCCAGGTCAGTGGGAGCGCAGGGCCTCGATCAGGTCGCCCTTGCGCATCCTGGACCGGCCCTCGATACCGATCTCGGCCGCCCGCTTGCGCAGGTCGTCGACCGTCCAGTCGTCGTAGTCGCCCGACTTCCCGCCCTTGCGGCCGACGCTCTTGCGGGACGAGTTCGCCGCCGCGTTCGCGATGCGCGCCGACTTCTCCTTGGAGTTGCCCTCGTCGCGCAGCTCCTCGTACAGCTCCTTGTCCTTGACGCTCGGACCTGGGTCACGCTTCGGCATGGCTGCTCCTTCCGCTCGGGCTGACCGTCCACCCTCCACGATGGCTCAGCGCTGAGCGGCTCGCACGCGCGCTGACCGGGGAGGCACCGGACCGATGAGTTCTGCCGCGCCGCGCCGTCGGACCAGGCATGGGATCCCTGCGCTACTTCGCGAACATGTCCGCCGACGGGTACACCGTCGACACCGAGGGGAAGTTCGACTGGACGGACCCCACCGACGAGGTGCACGCCTTCATCAACGAGATCGAGTCCGACGTCGCGGTCTACGTCCACGGCCGGCGCATGTACGAGACGATGGTCTTCTGGGACACCTACGAACCCGGTGACGACCCGAACCCTGTGTACGCCCGCTATGCGGAGATCTGGCAAGGGATGGAGAAGGTCGTCGCGTCATCCTCCCTGCCCGAGGAGGCCATCACGTCGGCCCGGACCAGGATCGTGCGGGACCTGCAGCTCGGCGAGCTGCGCCGGATCACCGACTGCGCACGCGGCGCCGTCTCCATCGGTGGGCCTACGGTCGCCGCCGACGCCCTCCGGGACGGGCTCGTCGACGACTTCCGCTTCTTCGTCTACCCAGAGGTCGTGGGCGGCGGCCTGCCCGCGCTGCCCCGGGACGCGCGGCTCAGCCTGCGGCTCGTCGACAGCCGGGAGTTCGCCGGCGGGTGCGTCTACCTGCACTACGTGCCGCGCTGAGGCAGGCTCGTTCCCGTGACCACACTCAACCTGCCCGTGCAGCCCCCGGTCCGGCCGATGCTCGCCAAGAGTGTCGCGGCGGTCCCCGCCCAGTCGGCCACCGCCGCCGGCCCCGCCTATGTCTACGAGCCCAAGTGGGACGGCTTCCGCGCCATCGTGTACCGCGACGGCTCCGAGGTCCGGATCGACTCGCGCAACGCGAAGCCGATGGAGCGCTACTTCCCGGACGTCGTCGCCGCGGCGCTCGAGGCACTCCCGGAACGGTGCGTGGTCGACGGCGAGATCGTCATCGCCCGGCCTGCGGGGGTCTCGACAGGCTCGACCAGCGACAGCGGGTCCGGCGGCAGCGGGTCGAGCGACAGCGGGTCCGGCGGCAGCGCTCGACTCGACTTCGAGCTCCTGTCCCAGCGTATCCACCCCGCGGCGTCGCGCGTGAACATGCTCGCCGAGACCACACCCGCCGCGCTGGTGGTGTTCGACGTCCTCGCGCTGGGCGACGAGTCCCTCATGGACCGGCCCCTCATCGAACGGCTCGAGGCCTTGGACGGGCTGGGGCTGACCGGACCCCACGTGTTCGCCACACCGCGCACCGACGACGCGGCCGTGGCCGAGGAGTGGTTCGGCTCCTTCGAGGGCGCGGGCCTGGACGGCGTGGTCGCCAAGCCTGCCGACGGCCCCTACGCGCCCAACAAGCGCGCCATGCTGAAGATCAAGCACACCCGCACGGCCGACGTCGTGCTGGCTGGCTACCGGTTGCACAAGACCTCGACGGCCGAGCAGCCGCTGGTGGGCTCGCTGCTGCTGGGCCTGTGGGACGAGTCCGACGACGGGCCGCGGCTGCAGTTCGTCGGTGTCGCGGCGTCGTTCTCGGCGACGCGGCGCGCCGAGCTGATCACCGAGCTGGCGCCGCTCGTCGTGGAACCAGGCACCCCCGCGGCGGACGAGCACCCCTGGCAAGGCTGGACCGACCCGACGAAGGCAGAGGGCGGGGACCGGCTGCCCGGCGCGCAGTCGCGCTGGAGCTCCGGCAAGGACCTGTCGTTCACTCCCCTGCGGCCGGAGCGCGTGCTCGAGGTCGGCTACGACCACATGGAGGGCACCCGGTTCCGGCACACCGCCCAGCTCAAGCGCTGGCGCCCGGACCGGGAGCCGGCGTCGTGCACCTACGAGCAGCTGGAGGAGCCGATCAGCTTCGACCTGGCCAACCTGCTCCCGGGTGCCCCGGGCACCCGTTGAGTGCGGGCTATCTGCGCTCCCGGTACACGAACAGCCGCAAATATCCAGCACTCAACGGTGGGTCAGACCGGGAGGTGGGTGCGCTCTACCGGCTTCGTTCCCGTGATCCGGTGCACGTCGAACACGCCCTCGACCTTCCGGACTGCCGTGAGCACCGTCGCCAGGTGCGCGGGCTCGGCCATCTCGAAGATGAACCGGGAGACCGCCAGCCGGTCGTCCGACGTCGAGACGAAGGCCGACAGGATGTTGACGTGGTTCTCGGACAGCACCCGCGTCACGTCCGACAGGAGCCGTGACCGGTCCAGCGCCTCGACCTGGATCTGGACCAGGAACATCGTGTTGGCGCCCTGGGTCCACTCGACCTCGACGAGCCGCTCCGGCTGCTTGCGCAGCCCGTCGAGGTTCACGCAGTCCGTGCGGTGCACGCTGACGCCCTGACCACGCGTGACGAAGCCGACGATGTCGTCGCCCGGCACCGGCGTGCAGCACTTGGCGAGCTTGACCCACACGTCGGCGGAGTCGGAGCCCTTGAGCATGACGCCCGGGTCGCCCGACCGCACCCGCCGGGCGGTGAGGCCGCCGGGCCGGGTCGCCTCGGCGACATCCTCCTCCGCGCCGTTCGCACCGCCGAGTGCCTTGACGAGCTTGTCCACCACATGGGCGGAGGAGATCTGCCCCTCGCCGACGGCCGCGTACAGCGCGGACACGTCCTGGTAGTTCATCTCGTCCGCGACGCCGACCAGGGTCTCGTGCGACATGAGCCGCTGGATCGGCAGGCCCTGCTTACGCATGGACTTGGCTATCGAGTCCTTGCCGGTCTCGACGGCCTCCTCGCGGCGCTCCTTGGTGAACCACTGGCGGATCTTGTTCCGCGCCCGCGGCGACTTCACGAACCCGAGCCAGTCGCGGCTCGGCCCCGCCGTCTCCGACTTCGAGGTGAGGATGTCGATGACGTCGCCGTTCTCCAGCGGCGAGTCCAGCGGCACCAGGCGGCCGTTCACGCGGGCGCCCATGGTGCGGTGGCCCACCTCCGTGTGCACGGCGTACGCGAAGTCGACCGGCGTCGCGCCGCCGGGCAGCGCCATCGCCATGCCCTTCGGCGTGAACACGTAGACCTCGTCGCCGCCGATCTCGAACCGCAGCGAGTCGAGGAACTCCGCCGGGTCTGCGGTCTCGCGCTGCCAGTCCACGAGCTGGCGCAGCCAGGCCATGTCCTGGTTCTTCGGGTCGTTGGCGCCAGCGCCCGCCGGCGTCTTCTCCTTGTACTTCCAGTGCGCCGCGACGCCGTACTCGGCCCGGCGGTGCATGTCGTGCGTACGGATCTGGATCTCGACAGGCTTGCCGCCCGGACCGATCACCGTCGTGTGCAGCGACTGGTACATGTTGAACTTCGGCATCGCGATGTAGTCCTTGAACCGGCCAGGAACCGGGTTCCACCGCGCGTGCATGGCGCCGAGCGCCGCATAGCAGTCGCGCACCGTGTCCACGAGGACCCGCGTGCCGACCAGGTCGTAGATCTCCGCGAAGTCGTGACCGCGGACGATCATCTTCTGGTAGATCGAGTAGTAGTGCTTCGGCCGGCCCGTGACCGTGGCCTTGATCTTGGCGCTGCGCAGGTCCGACTCGATCTGGCCCTTCACCACGCCGAGGTACTCCTCGCGGGCGGGCGCCCGCTCGGCCACGAGGTGCACGATCTCGTCGTACACCTTGGGGTACAGGGCCTGGAAGGACAGGTCCTCCAGCTCCCACTTGATCGTGTTCATGCCCAGCCGGTGGGCCAGTGGCGCGTAGATCTCGACGGTCTCGCGCGCTTTGCGCTCTGCCGACTTGGACGGCACGTACTTCCAGGTGCGGGCGTTGTGCAGGCGGTCGGCGAGCTTGATGACCAGCACGCGGATGTCCTTGGCCATCGCCACGACCATCTTGCGCACGGTCTCTGCCTGCGCCGCGTCGCCGTACTTCACCTTGTCCAGCTTGGTGACGCCGTCGACCAGGAGCGCGACGTCGTCGCCGAACTCGCCGCGCAGCGCGTCCAGCGAGTAGTCGGTGTCCTCCACCGTGTCGTGCAGCAGCGCGGCGGCGATCGTCGTGCCCTCGAAGCCGAGCTCCGCCAGGATCGTGGAGACGGCGACCGGGTGCGTGATGTACGGGTCGCCGCTCTTGCGCATCTGACCGCGGTGCGCCTTCTCCGCGACCACGTACGCGCGCTCGATCAGCGCGACGTCGGACTTGGGGTGGTTGCTGCGGATCGCCTGCAGCAGCGGCTCGATCGCGGCGGACGGCCCGCCGCCCATGCTGCGCACGCCCAGGCGCACCAGCCGGTTGCGCATCCGGTTGCCACCGGGCGGCGTCGGCGGATTCTTCTCGGGCACAGGAGCGCGTGACACCGTGTTCTCAGCCATGTACGCGCCTCCTTCCCCGGGTCGAACCCGGAGTCGCCAGTCTAGCCCTGGACCTCTATTCCCCGTCCGGCCGGCTCAGTCGCCGGACGGCGTGCCTACCCGCAGGAGAGTATCGACGTTGTGGCCCTGAAGCCTGTCCCGCCCGTGGAGTGCCTCCAGCTCGAGCAGAAAAGCCAGCCCGGCCACCACTCCCCCGCACTGCTCCACCAGCTGCGCGGCGGCCGCCGCGGTACCACCCGTGGCGAGGACGTCGTCAATGATCAGAACACGCGCACCGGGGGTGAGTGTTCCCGAGCGCAGCTCGATGGCCGCGGAGCCGTACTCCAGGTCGTAGGACACGCTCTCCGTGGGCGGCGGAAGCTTGCCGACCTTGCGCAGGGGCAGGAACCCCAGCCCGAGCGCGTGCGCCACCGGCACGCCGAACAGGAAGCCGCGCGCCTCCATGCCCGCCACGACGTCGACGCCGTCCGCGAGGGCAAGGCGCGTGAACGCCTCGATCACGTCGGCCAGTCCCTGGGCATCGGCAAGGAGCGGGGTGATGTCCTTGAACAGGATGCCGGGGGACGGAAAGTCGGGGACGTCCGCGATCAGGTCGCGAACGCGCGTCGCCCTCTCCGGCAGCAGGCCGGAGAGGGCGACGTCGGTCATGTCGTCTGCCACGAAGCGGAGCCTACCGGCGCCGCTTGGGCTGAGCTTCATGTCCCTGGTGATGTCCCGGGACGAGCTGCGCCGAACCGGCCGTCGCGGCGGCCAGCATGCTCTCGTCCGCGCCCTCGGCGACCAGTCCCGCACGCAGGTCCATGACCTTCTTGGTGTGCGCGGCGATCTTGGGCTCGCCCTGGCGCAGGGCCACGTCCAGCGGCGTCGCCAGGAAGATGGACGATGTCGCACCGACCGCGATGCCGACGAACAGGGACAGCGAGATGTCCTTCAGCGTGCCGGCGCCCAGGAGGAAGCCACCCACGAAGAGGATGCCCGCAACCGGCAGCAGTGCCACCACCGACGTGTTGATGGACCGGACCAGGGTCTGGTTCACCGCGAGGTTCGCCCGCTCGGCGTAGGTGCTGCGGGACTGCTCGGTCAGCGCGACCGTGTTCTCACGCACCTTGTCGAAGACGACCATCTTGTCGTAGAGCGAGAAGCCGAGGATGGTCAGGAAGCCGATGATCGTCGACGGCGTGACCTCCCAGTCGATCAGGGCGTAGACACCGGCCGAGACCAGCACGTCCGCGAGCATCGCCACGATGGCGGCGACCGACATGCGCCACGCCCGGAAGTAGGCAGCCATGAAGAGCGACGCCGCGAGGACGAACGTCACGGTGCCCCAGAGGGCCCGCATGCTCACCGACTCGCCCCACGTGGGACCGATGAAGTTCGACGTGACCTCGGTCGTCTCCACGCCATAGGCCTGCGCCAGTGCTTCCTGGAGCTGGTCCGTGCCCGCGGTGTCGAGCTGTGAGACCTGGACCCGGACCGCGTCCGGGCCCACCTGGCTGACGTGCGGTTCCTCGCCCGGGGCGACCTCCGCGACGGTGTCGAGTGCGATGTCCTCGTCCGTGCTGGACACGCCCGAGACCGTGAACTCGGAGCCACCGCGGAAGTCGATTCCGAGGTTCAGCCCCTGGAGCAGGAGCACGAGGATCGACGCGGCCGAGAAGAGGCCGACGATCGCGAACCAGACGCCCCGCTTCTGGATGATCGGGTAGGACCGACGCCCCGTGTAGAGGTCGTTGCCCCACTGGGCGAAGCCGCCGCGAGCCATCAGTGCTTCTCCTCGTTCTGAGCCGCGTCGGCGGCAGCCTTGCGCTCGGCGGCACGCCGCTCCGCGATAGTCATCCTGCGACCGTCCTCGGCGACACGCGGCGCCGGGGCGACGGACTGCGCCGAGACCAGCTCACGCTCCCGCTCCGGGGCCCCCGCCTCAGGGGGCCCCGCGGCGACGGGCTTCGAGCCGGAGAACCGCCCGGCACCCCGGTACCGCGGTTCGACGTCGAGCCGGTCCGGCGAGAGGCCGGATGCCTTGTGTCCGTCGCGGAAGAACGGGACCTTGGCCAGGAGCTCCATGACCGGGTGGGTGAACCAGATGACCACCATGACGTCGATGATCGTGGTCAGGCCCAGCGTGAACGCGAAGCCGCGCACCCCGCCGACCGTCATGAAGTACAGGATCACCGCCGACAGCAGGTTCACTGCCTTGGCCGCGTAGATGGTGCGCCGGGCGCGCAGCCAGCCGCGCTGGACGGCGAGGCGGAGCGACCGTCCGTCACGCAGCTCGTCGCGGATACGTTCGAAGTACACGATGAACGAGTCCGCGGTGAAGCCGATGGCCACGATCAGACCCGCGATACCCGGCAGGGACAGGCGATAGCCGATGCCCCAGCTCAACAGCGCGATCACCACGTAGGTCATGGCACCGGCGACGACGAGCGACATGACCGTCAGCATGCCGAGCGAGCGGTACTGGAACAGCGAGTAGACGACGACCAGCGCCAGGCCGATGAGGCCGGCGAACAGACCACGCTGCAGCTGCTCGGCACCCAGGGTGGCCGAGATCTGGTTCTGGCCGTTCACGTCGAACGTCAGCGGCAGCGAACCGAAGCTCAGCTGGTTGGCCAGCGTCGCCGCCGAGTCACGGGTGAAGGAGCCGGAGATCACCGCCTGGCCGTTCGTGATCGGCACGTTGCTGCTCGGTGCGGAGACGATCAGGCCGTCCAGCACGATGGCGAACTGGTTGCGCGGGGGCTCCAGCGGCGTCAGACGCTCCGTGGTCTCCCGGAACTTCGTGGTGCCCTCGGAGTCGAAGTCGAGGGTGACTCCCCACTCGTTCGAGACCGTGCCGTTCGCGCCGGGCACGAGGCCGGAGGTGGCAGTGGTCAGGTCGGTACCGTCCACCTCGACGGGACCGAGGATGTACTTGGCCGCACCGGTCTGGTCACACGTGACGAGCACGCGGTCCGGGTGGTCGCCGCCACCGCCCTGCAGGTTCTTCGGGTCGGTGCAGTCGAGCTGGTCGAAGAGCTGCTGGACCGCCGGCGTGATCTGGGCGAGGTCGCTCGGGTCCGTCGGGTCGACGTCCTTCGCTTCCTCGGCCGCCTTCTTCTCGAGCTCTTCCCTGCTCTGCAGGCCCTCGTCCTTGCCATCGGCGCTCTCGTCGCCCTTGGCCTCAGCGTCGTCGCCGGAGGCCTCGGGAGAAGCAGACGGCTGAACCGTCGGCTGCGGAGCGCCGTACGTCAGGACCGGGCGGAACTTCATCTGCGCGGCCTTCGAGATCAGCGCGATGGTCTCGTCGTCGACGACCCCCGGGATCTCGACCACGATCTGGTTGCTGCCCTGGCTCGCGATCTCAGCCTCGGTGACGCCGTTGGCGTCCACCCGCTGCCGGATGACACCGATGGCCTCCTGCATCGCCTCCGGGGTCACCTCGGACCCGTCGGACGTGACGGCCTGGAGGATGATCTGGGTGCCACCCTGCAGGTCGAGGGCGAGGCCAGGGGCCAGGCTCGCGCCGTCCGGATTATCGCTCGACTTTCCGTCGAGCTGCCAACCAGCCAAGAGGGCGCCGAAGGGCAGCAGGATCGTCAAGATCGTCAGGAGCACGATCGTGCGAACCGGCCGCGAGCGCCGGGTGTCAGTCGCCAACGTCTGTCTCTTCTCGTGTGCGCGCCGGGGTACGTCCGACGCGGGTTCGGCGCCGTCCGGGTTCACCGGACGGCGCGGCCGTCACTTGCCGTCCGCGTCGGCGTCCCGTCGCTGCTGCTCCTGGTACTCGCGCTTGGCGGTGTCCAGGTCTGACAGGTCGTCGGGAACGTCGGTCGCGTCGGGCCTGATCGTACTTGCCGTTTCGCCATCCTCTGTGACGTCGGACTCATCGGCCGCGTCGTCGGAGTCCTCGTCGTCGGCGACGGGCTCCTCGACCTTCTTGGAGATGGCGGCACGGAGCCAGGTGGTGGGGCTGCCCGGGAAGGACTCGATGGTCACCTGATCGGTCGACTCGTCGACGTCGATCACGGTGCCGATCATGCCGGAGGCGGTCATGACCTTGGTCCCCGGGGTGATGTTGTTGCGGAACTCCGCTGCCTCGCGCTGCTGCTTGCGGGTGCGGGATGACATGAAGAACATCACCACGAGGAGGATCGCGACGAGAATGAGCATTTCCACGGTAAGGGTCCCTGTTCGATTGCGGTGTCGGATGTGCTGTGCGCTCGCATGCGTCGCGCAAGTGCGACGAGGATCCAACCCAGTGTAGTGCTCGGGGTCGAATCCTCGGGCGTCCCTGCGAGGGGCACCACATGAACAACGTCAGGGGTCGAGCAAAGTTCCCGTGCCAGGGGTCTCGGGGCCGCGTCCGGACGGCTGGACGGGCGGGGTGAGCCCGAGGTGCTCCCAGGCCGCGGCCGTCGCCACGCGGCCGCGCGGGGTGCGGCCGACCAGACCCTCGCGGACGAGGTAGGGCTCCGCGACCGTCTCCACGGTCTCCGCCTCCTCGCCCACGGTCATGGCCAGGGTGCTGAGCCCCACGGGACCGCCGCCGAACCTCGTGCACAGCGCGGTGAGCACTGCGCGGTCGAGTCGGTCGAGGCCGATGGGATCGACCTCGTAGACCTCGAGCGCGGACTTCGCGGCGTGCAGGTCGAGCCGCCCGTCGCCGCGGACCTGTGCCCAGTCGCGCACGCGGCGCAGCAGCCGGTTCGCGATGCGTGGGGTACCACGCGAGCGGCCGGCGATCTCGTGCGCCGCGGTGTGCTCGAGGTGCACCCCGAGCAGCCCGGAGGAGCGCAGGATGACGCGCTCCAGCTCCTCGGGCGAGTAGTAGTCCATGTGCCCCGTGAACCCGAAGCGGTCGCGCAGCGGGGCGGGCAGGAGGCCGGAGCGCGTGGTGGCGCCGACGACGGTGAACCGCGGCAGCGCGAGGGGGATCGCCGACGCGCCGGCGCCCTTGCCGACGATGACGTCGACCCGGAAGTCCTCCATCGCGACGTACAGCAGCTCCTCTGCGGGGCGGGCCAGGCGGTGGATCTCGTCGATGAACAGCACGTCCCCCTCCTCGAGGGAGGACAGGACGGCGGCGAGGTCGCCGGCGTGCTGGATGGCGGGACCGCTGGTGAGCCGCATGTGCGCGTCCAGCTCGCCGGAGATGATCATGGCGAGGGTGGTCTTGCCGAGCCCGGGCGGGCCGGACAGGAGCACGTGGTCCGGCGGGTTGCCGCGTGCGATCGCCGCCTGGAGCACGAGGGAGAGCTGGTCGCGCACGACCCGTTGGCCGACGAAGTCGTCGAGCCGCTTGGGACGGAGCGCGGCCTCGGCGGCGCGCTCGATCTCGTCGGCGCTCGGTGCGACGATCCGATCCCGCTCGCCGGTCGCCCCGGTCCCGGTGGTCGAGCCTGTCGAGACCTCACCCACGGTGGCCTCCCAGCAGACGCAGCGCGGAGCGGAGCGTGCCGGCTACCTCGTCGGCGGCCACGGCGTCGGTCCCTGCCTCGGCCAGGACCTTCGCGACGGCGTCGTCGGCCTGCTTGGCCGGCCAGCCCAGGCCGGCGAGGGCCTCCACGACGCGCTCGGAGTGGTCGGCCGCGTTCACGGTGGTCTCCACCGGCGAACCGGTGGCCGAGCCGGTCGGGGCCCCGGACGGCGGCCCGAGCCGGTCGGCGAGCTCCAGGACTATGCGCTGGGCGCCCTTCTTGCCGATGCCGGGTACGCGGGTCAGCGCGGCGAGGTCCTCGCCGGCGACCGCACGGCGCAGCGCGTCCGGCGTGTGCACGGCGAGCATCGCCAGCGCCAGACGCGGACCGACACCGGACACGGTCTGCACCACCTCGAACACGTCACGCTCGTCGGGGTCGCCGAACCCGTACAGCGTCATCGAGTCCTCGCGGACCACCATGCTGGTCGCCACCCCGGCCGTCTCACCGACACGCAGCCCGGCCAGCGTGGTGGGCGTGGCGTGCACCAGGTAGCCGACGCCGCCGACGTCGACCACCGCTCGGTCGAGGCTCACGTGGGCAACGGTTCCCGTCAGCGAGGCGATCACGGGCTCCCCCTTCTGTGCGTCCGGACACGGTCGATGCCCTCTGGCGGCTGAACCTGCCGAGACCTGATCGAACGTTCGTGCGAGGAGCGTAACAAGGCGCGCCACTCCCCGGAGGGGGCCACGCCGCGCAACCAGCAGGTCAGCGGCGGGGGCGCTGCTTGGCGGCCTGCTCCGCCGCCGCCCAGGCGCGCTGCGCCGGGGTGAGCTCGTGCCGGTCTCCGCCCTGCAGTGCACCGGCCGGCCGCCACAGGTGACAGACAGCCAGGGCCAGCGCGTCGGCGGCGTCGGCGGGGCGCGGCACCTCGTCGAGATCGAGGATCCGGGTGATCATGGTCGCCACCTGCGCCTTCTCCGCCCTGCCGGACCCCGTCACCGCCGCCTTCACCTCCGAGGGCGTGTGCAGCGCGACGGGCACGCCCCGGCGGGCCGCTGCCACCATCGCCAGGCCTGCCGCCTGGGCCGTCCCCATCACCGTGCCGACGTTGTGCTGGGCGAAGACCCGTTCCACGGCGACGACGTCGGGCACGTGCTCGTCGAGCCACTGGTCGAGGCCGTCCGCGATCTTCAGCAGGCGCAGGTCGGTGGACAGGTCCGCGTCCGAGCGGATCACCCCGACCGCGACCATGCGGGCCCGTCGCCCGGGCAAGGAGTCGACCACGCCGATACCGCACCTGGTCAGACCTGGATCAACTCCGAGAACGCGCATGGCGTCAGATTCTCACGACGCCGGGGACGGTCTCGACAGGCTCGACCAGCGAGATCAGCCGGACGTCACTCGTCGTCGTCGAGCGCAGCCATGACCTCGTCGCTCGCGTCGAAGTTCGCGTAGACGTTCTGCACGTCGTCGCTGTCCTCGAGCGAGTCGATGAGCCGCATGATCTTGCGGGCGCCGTCGACGTCCACCTCGACCTGCATCGACGGGTGGAAGATCACGTCGGCGGAGTCGTACTCGATGCCGGCGTCCTGGATCGCGGTCCGCACCGGGACCAGATCGGTGGCCTCGGTCAGGACCTCGATGACCTCGCCCTGGTCGGTGACGTCTTCGGCGCCCGCATCGAGCGCGGCGAGCATGACCTCGTCCTCGCCCACCCCGTCGGCCTTCGGCACCACGATGAGACCCTTGCGGGAGAACAGGTACGACACCGAGCCCGGGTCTGCCAGGTTGCCGCCGTTGCGGCTGAACGCAAGGCGAACCTCGGACGCCGCGCGGTTCTTGTTGTCCGTGAGGCACTCGACCAGGACGGCGACTCCGTTGGTGCCGTAGCCCTCGTACATGATCGTCTGGTAGTCGACGGCGTCGGCGCCCTCGCCCGAACCGCGCTTCAGGGCACGCTCGATGTTGTCGTTCGGCACAGACGACTTCTTCGCCTTCTGCACCGCGTCGAACAGCGTCGGGTTACCGGCGAGGTCGCCGCCACCCGTGCGCGCCGCGACCTCGATGTTCTTGATCAGCTTCGCGAAGAGCTTGCCGCGCTTGGCGTCGATCGCGGCCTTCTTGTGCTTGGTCGTGGCCCACTTGGAGTGACCTGACATACCTCTACCTGACTCCTTGCATTTCCGATGGCACTTTCAATGGCGTCGAACGGTAGCGGGGAATCCGCTCAGCCGCCCGCAACGATGCTGACGAACAGCCCGTGCACACGCGTATCCCCCGTGATCTCGGGGTGAAATGCGGTGGCGAGCAGCGGACCCTGCCGTGCTGCGACGATCCTACCGGCGGCGGCCACAGGGCGTCCCTGCGTATCCACAGCCGGGATGCGCGCCAGCACCTCGACGTCGCGTCCGGCTTCCTCGATCCAAGGGGCACGGATGAAGGCCGTGCGCACCGGGCCGCCGCGCCGTCCTGAGCCGCTCGGAGCGTCGTCGGCGTCGGAGATACCCGCGAACTCGAGATCGGTCTCGAACGAGTCGACCTGCCGCCCGAACGCGTTGCGCCGCACGACCACGTCCATCCCACCGAGGGTCTGCTGGTCGTCAGTGCCGTCCAGGATCCGGTCCGCGAGCAGGATCATTCCCGCGCACGAGCCGTAGACCGGCATGCCCTCCTTGATCCGGGCCTGCAAGAGCTCGTCCAGCTCGAAGATGCGCAGCAGCTTGTCGATGGTCGTCGACTCGCCGCCAGGGATCACCAGCCCGTCGACAGCGGCCAGCTCGGCCGGACGCCGTACGGTAACGGCACGCGCGCCCACGGACTCCAAGGCGGTCAGGTGCTCGCGGACGTCACCCTGCAGGGCGAGGACTCCAACGGTCGGGGTTGTCACAACCATCGATTCTACGTCCGGCCACGCGACGGGCTGTCCCGCGGAAGGACGTGCGCTTGCCTTCAGTCGTCGAACTGCTCGCCCAGGTGCCGGATCTGCCCGTCCCATCCCGCCACGAGGTGGTCGACGACGTCCGGCAGCTCGGGCGGGAACACCTCCAGCGGCTGCGCGCGGAGCTCCGCCGCCGACAGCCAGGCCATCTCGTCGAGCAGCTCGCGCTCGGCATCGGTCCAGCCGTCGGCGTTCACCTCGAGCGCGTCTTCGACCCGCACGAGGTAGAACACCTCGTACTGGCGGCACGTCTCCGCGAAGAAGTCGAAGATGCCCGTGCGCGTGAGCACGGGCCCCACCAGATCGTCGGGCGCCAGGACGATCCCAGCCTCCTCGCGGGTCTCGCGGAGCGCGGCCTGCTCCGCGGTCTCCCCCGGGTCGATGCCGCCACCCACCGTGAACCACCAGGAGCGTTCGGGCTGGTTCACGTCGTGCCCGCGCATCACGAGCGCGCGACCGGCGTCGTTCACCAGGATGACGCGGGCCGCCGAGCGCTCGCGGACGCCGTCCGGGGCCGGGACCCAGTCGTCGCCAAGGGCCGAGGTGATGGACATGCGGGCCAGGATATCCGCTCCCGGTTCGGTCATGATGGGCGCACATGATGGGCGCTCCGAACCGTCGCGGACGCAGAGGACGCCGTCAAGGAGATCCCTCGTCCGCGTGACGAGACCATCGAACAGGAGAACACCGGATGAAGGCCGTCACCGTCACCGACCCCGACGCAGGCACCGCTGGGATGCGGCTGACCGAGGTGCCCGAGCCGACCGCGTCGGAGAACGACGTCGTCGTCCGGGTACACGCGTCCGGCTTCACGCCGGGCGAGCTGACCTGGCCCGGCACGTGGACCGACCGGGCCGGCCACGACCGCACCCCGAGCATCCCCGGCCACGAGCTGGCCGGCGTGGTCGCCGAACTCGGGTACGGGACCACCGGGCTCGGCGTCGGACAGCGCGTTTTCGGTCTCGCCGACTGGACCCGGAACGGCACTCTCGCTGAGTACGTGGCGGTCGAGGCCCGCAACCTCGCGCCGTTGCCGGCCGACATCGACTTCGTCAGGGCAGCCGCTCTGCCCATCTCCGGTCTCACGGCATGGCAGGGCCTGTTCGAGCACGGACGCCTCGGGGCGGGTCAGAGCGTACTGGTGCACGGTGCGGCCGGTGGCGTCGGATCGGTCGTCACCCAGCTCGCCCGCGAGGCAGGTGCGTACGTGATCGGCACGGGCCGCACGGCGGACCGCGCGGCCGCGATCGAGTTCGGCGTGAACGACTTCGTCGACCTCGGCAACGATGACCTCGGTGCCGTGGGACAGGTGCACCTCGTCTTCGACGTCATCGGCGGCCGGATCGGCGATCGCTCGACGGACCTCGTCCGGCCGGGAGGCACCCTCGTCACGATCGCCGAGCCCCCGGCGCGGCAGCCGGACGACGGACGCTCCATCTTCTTCGTCGTCGAAGCCAGCCGCCGTCAGCTCACCGAGATCGCCCAGCGTGTCCGTGACGGTCGGCTGCGGACACGCGTCGCGGCCGTGCGGCCGCTCTCGGAGGCGGTCGACGCGTTCAACCCGACCGAACGGGTGGCCGGCAAGACCATCATCACCGTCGGGGAGGCAGCCCGGCTCACTGGCGAGGTTTGACCCGTCTGGTCGGGACGGCGGTGAGCGGGTCTTCCGGCCACGGGTGGCGCGGGTAGCGGGCTCGCAGGTCGGCTCGGACCTGCGGGTAGCCCTGCTTCCAGAACGAGGCGAGATCGCTCGTGATCGCGACAGGGCGCCGTGCGGGTGACAGCAGGTGCAGGACGACCGGTACCCGACCGTCCGCGACGGCCGGAGCGGCGGTCCAGCCGAAGACCTCCTGCAGCTTCACCGCGAGAACCGGCGGTTCGACGCCGTCGTACGCGAGCCGGACCTCGGAACCCGACGGCACCCGGAGCCGTTCCGGTGCGAGCTCGCCGAACCGGGTAGCCGCGGGCCACGGCAGCAGCAGCCGGAGCGCCGAGGCCACGTCGATGCGGGCAAGATCGCGCGCGCTCCGCACCGAGGCGAGCTCCGTACCCAGCCATGCGTCGAGATCGGCCAGCAGCCCCTCGTCGTCGACCGCGGGCCAGGGGGCGCCCAGGTGGGCATGGCAGAACGCGAGCCGCTCCCGCAGGGCGAGCGCGGCCTCCGACCAGCGCAGCACGGACAGGCCGCTGCGGCGGATGCCGTCGCGGACGGCCGCCTGGACGAGCAGTGGGTCTGGCTTCGCCAGCGGGACGTCGCCCAGCACGATCGCGCCGAGTGCCTCGACGCGCCGCGTCACGATCCGGCCGTCGTCCCAGCGGATCTGGTCCGTGGTCGAGAGGAGGTCGCCCGCGATGTCCCGTGCGGTCTGCTCGTCGATCGGCGCCGCCGAACGGATCCTGGCGTCGGCGCGACCGGGTGCCCTGTCGGCGACCGCGACCGCCAGCCAGGTCGTGGTCCGCAACGGCGACTGCGGATCCAGCGCGGCACCCGTGCCACCGGACATCTGGTAGGTCGCCGAGTCGGTCCCCCGGGCCCGGGCGATCCGATCGGGATATGCCAGTCCCACGACGATCCCCACCGCGAGATCATCGGGTACTCCGCGTGTCCCCCGACCAGCCTGCCCGTCCGACGGGTCGCCGGCCGTGGTGCCTCGGCCGAGGCGCTTTGCCTCTTCTCGCCAGCGGACCGTGGCTCCGCGGTCCTCGCCGCGGCGCAGGGCCCGCCAGCGGGCCGGTAGATCGTCGCCGAAGCTACGGCCGGAGTCGTCCGAGAGCATCGCGACGATCTCGCGCGCCCGGTCGGCGCCGACCCGCGGCGTCCCGTCCAGCAGCGCACGAGCCAGGCGAGGATGCGCCCCGATCGCCGTCATCCGCCGGCCCCGCCCGGTGATCCGGCCGTCGTCGTCAGTGGCATCGATACGGCGCAGCAGCTCGGTGGCCGCGGTCATCGCCGGCGCCGGCGGCGCGTCGAGCAAGGTCAGACCGGCACCAGCGGGCGCACCCCACGCCGCGAGGTCGAGGGCGAAGGCCGCCAGGTCGGCGATCGCGATCTCCGGCGCCGCATGATCGTCGAGACGCGCGTGGTCGGTCGCTGACCAGCACCGATAGACCCGGCCGGGCGCCTCCCGCCCGGCGCGACCCGCTCGCTGGTCGGCCGACGACTTCGAGACCCGGCAGGTGACCAGCGCACCGAGGCCACGGGACTGATCGGTCCGCGGCTCGCGGGCAAGACCCGCGTCGACCACGACCCTGACGCCCGGCACGGTCAGCGAGCTCTCCGCGACCGATGTCGTCACCACTATCCGACGGGTGGCGGACGGCGCCAGGGCACGGTCCTGCTCAGCCCGCGACTGACGGCCGAACAACGGCCACACGTTCTGATCGGCCAACCGGCGGGTCACCCCGTTGATCTCCCCCTCCCCCGGGACGAACACGAGGATGTCGCCTTCGTTCTCGGTCACTGCACGCCGGACGACGGCGGCGACGTGGTCCAGCAGGCGCGGGTCTACTCGCCCACCGGGCAGCAGCGGCACGGGGACCGGCGGCGGGGTCCACTCGACCGCAACGTCGAACAGTGCGGCGGACGCGGTGATCACGGGCGCCGGGACGTCGGTGCCCAGTGCACGGCTCAGCCGGACCGTGTCCGCCGTGGCCGAGGTCGCGACGATCGCCAGGTCTTCCCGGAGGTTCGCCCGGATGTCGACGCAGAGCGCGAGCAGCAGGTCGGCGTCGAGGTGCCGCTCGTGGCACTCGTCGATCACGATCGCGGCGACCCCCGGCAGCTCCGGATCCCGCTGCAGACGCCGCACGAGGAGCCCCGTCGTCACCACCTCGACACGGAGTCCCTTGCCGCCGCTGCGTTCACCGCGCATCGCGTAGCCGATCCGCTGCCCGAGCGGTTCGCCGACCAGCATCGCCAGCCGGGTCGCGGCCGCGCGGGTCGCCATCCTGCGCGGCTCGGCGACGAGGATCGTGCCCTCGAGCGCGTCGCCCAGCGCGAGCGGCAGCAGCGAGGTCTTCCCCGATCCGGGTGGCGCGACCAGCACCGCCGTACCGCGTGACCGCACCGCGTCGACCGTGGCAGGCAGAACCGCCCGGACCGGCAGATCCGCCCCGGGCACCGACGACTCAGGCAGCAGCACGCCCCGACATTAACCGACCGCCACCGCAGAACCCCTCACCCACCAGCGAGCGAGTTCACCCAAGCCACCGAACATCGCCTTGCGGGTGATCAGCTGCCTGTGCGCAGGTGGGTGCGTTGGCCCTGCTGTCCGAAGAGGATGAGCAGTTCGAGGGGGCGCGGCCCGGTGTTGGCGATCGCGTGCGGGGTACGGGTGTCGAACTCGGCGGCCTCGCCGGCACTCATCTCGAAGTCCTTGTCTGCCAGCGCGAGCCGCAGCGTCCCGCTGAGGACGTAGATCCACTCGTGCCCCTCGTGGACCTGCTGGTCGAGCTTCTCCGGGACGGACGGCTGAGCCGGGATCACCTGCTTGAACGCGTTGAGGCCACCCGCATCGCGAGACAAGGTGACCCACACCACGCCCTTGCGGGTAACCGGCCGCGGGTGGATGCGGGGGTCGCCGGTCGCCGGCGCGCCGACCAGGTCGTCCAAGGGCATCCGGTATGCCCGGGCGAGGGGAAGCAGCACTTCGAGCGTCGGACGGCGCTGCCCGGACTCGATCCTGGAGAGGGTGCTCACCGACATGCCCGTCAGCTCGGCAACCTCACTCAGCGTGGACCGCCGCTGCTTGCGGATGGCGCGCAGGCGCGGTCCGACGGCATCCAGGACTACATCGAGGTCATCGGCCATGGGCCCATCGTGACACGCAGGTGTTTGCGGTTCTGGCAAATCCGGGATCGATCCTGGCAACCACCGGTTAAGACTCATCGACGCCAGGCACGAGCCCGGCGCCTGTGAGAAGAGAAAGGGCCGGAATGTCCACCCCTGTAGTCAGCGAGGTGGATCGCCCCAGAGCCGGGCGATCACGATTCCCCTACGCACCCGTCATAGTGCTCACCCTCATGCAGGTGACGCTCGTGATCGACAACAGCGTCGTGAACGTCGCACTGCCCGAGATCCAGAACGCACTCAACTTCTCCACGGCCGGGTTGTCGTGGGTAGTCACGTCCTACGCGCTGGTCTTCGGCGGGCTGGTGCTCGTGAGCGGACGGATCGGATCGATCATCGGTCCGCGGCGAGCGCTCCTGATCGGTATAGCGATCTTCATCGCAGCCTCTGCCCTGGGCGGTCTGGCCGTCACACCGGAGATGCTGATCGCGGCGCGCGTCCTGCAGGGCGTCGGCGCAGTTCTCGCGGCGCCCAGCACGCTGGTGCTGCTGATGGCGATCACCGAGCCGGGAGTACAACGTGCCCGGGCGATGTCGCTGTTCGTGCTGTCGATCGGGCTGGGCGCCGGGCTCGGCCTGTTCCTGGGCGGCGCACTGACGTCCGCCTTGGGCTGGGAGTGGGTGATGTTCGTCAACGTGCCGATCGGCGCGCTGGTGTTCCTCGGCGTCCGGGCACTGATCACCGAGACGGAGCGGCACTCCGGGCGGCTCGACCTCGGCGGGGCCGCGGCCTCCACCATCGGGATGTCGGCTCTGGTCTACGGCCTGACGGCGGCGGCCGAGCAGGGCTGGGGCAGCACGACGGTGATCGGGTCGTTCGTGCTGGCGGCCGTCGGTCTGGTGGCGCTCGCCCTGATCGAGCGGCGCCACTCCGCGCCGGTCGTCCCGCCCGCGTTCTTCACGCGGATGTCCAGTGCCGCCCCGCTGCTGGCGATGATGATGATCCCCGCCGGTCAGTTCGGGTTCCTCTACTTCGCGGCCCTCTACACCCAGGGCGTTCTGGGGTTCAGCCCGCTGCAGACCGGTCTGTCCGTGCTTCCCTTCACGGCCGGCATGCTGACCACGAACTTCACCGTCAGCCGGCTCGTGACCCGTTACGGGGAGCGTGCGGTCGGTTCGGTCGGCATGGTCGGTCTCCTGATCGGTCTGGTGTGGATGTCACGCCTGACGCCCGACAGTGGCTACCTCGACGGGCTTCTCGGCCCGTTCCTGCTGCTGGGTCTGGGTGCCGGCCTCACTGTCGCACCGCTCACCGCGGTGATCATGCACAACGCACCGCGCGAGCACGTGGGCGCCGCCTCGAGCCTGAACCAGGCGATGCAACAGCTGGGCGGGGCCGTGGGCCTCGCGGTGCTGTCGACGGTCTTCGCCAACACCGCGGCCACTGCCGGCGCAGCGACGGGCATCTCTACCGCACTCACCGTCGCCATCGTCTTCCCCCTCGCCGGCCTGCTGCTGTTCGCGGTCTGGGCGCGGCGCGTCAACGTCCCCTGAACACCTCACGGTGCTCGAACCAACGATCCGAACCCTTGGAGAACAACCCATGGAGAACAAGATGACGAACCCCTCTTCCGAGACCTACCGAACCGAGTGGCAGGCCTGGCGGTCCGGCTGGGAGCAGTGGCTCGCCGCGCCCAACGGCTGGCTGTCCGCCGTGGCCGTGAACTGGCTCGACAGCACCCCGCAGCGGTTCGACGGCACCCCAGGCCTGTGGTGGCAGGACGGCGACACCCTCATGGTCGACCCCGACGGCACCACGATGTCGTTCGACGGGACCGAGTTCAGCCAGACCCGCGCTCTGCGGCTGGCCCAAGGGCCGGACGACCAGCGGGTGAGCGCAGGCGACCTCGAGATCGGGATCACCTACCGCGAGGGCTACCACATCAACACCTACGACCCGGGCGCCCAGGCGCTGAAGACGTTCGACGGAGTGCCGACGTTCGAGCCGAACCCCGACTGGATCATCACGGGCCGGTTCGAGGCGTTCGACGCCGACAAGACACTCGCCCTGGGGACGGTCGGCTGGCGCGAGCACAGCTACCTCTCACCCGGCGTGGTGCACTTCGAGCACGACGGCACCCCGTACGAGCTGCAGGTCATCGTCGGAGGCGGCCACCGCACCTCGGTCTTCGCCGACGCGACCAGCGGCGACACGACCTACCCTGCGGGCCGGTCCCTCAACATCTCGGAACCGGCCGACGACGGCACCGTCACGCTCGACTTCAACCGCGCGCTGAACCTGCCGTGCGCGTTCAGCGACTACTTCCCGATCTGCCCCACCCCGCCGTCGGGCAACCGCTACCCGTTCCGGATCGAGGCGGGCGAGAAGACGCCCGCGAAGAAGTAGGGAGCACTCATGACAGAACCACGTGACGTCATCATCATCGGCTCCGGCCCGACCGGGTACACGGCAGCCATCTACGCGGCGCGCGCAGCTCTGCGGCCGCTGGTCTTCGAAGGTTCGGTCACCGCTGGCGGAGCACTGATCAACACCACCGAGGTCGAGAACTTCCCCGGGTTCCGCGACGGCGTCATGGGCCCGGATCTCATGGCCGACATGCGCGCACAGGCCGAGCGCTTCGGCGCAGAGCTCGTCACGGACGACGTCGTCGACGTCGACCTCGACGGCGACGTCAAGACCGTCCGGACGGCCACGGCCAGCTACACGGCGCGCACGGTCATCCTCGCCACCGGCTCGGCCTACAAGAAGCTCGGCCTCCCTCGAGAGGAGGAGCTCTCCGGCCGCGGCATCTCCTGGTGCGCGACCTGCGACGGCTTCTTCTTCCGGGACAAGGTGATCGCCGTGGTCGGCGGTGGGGACTCCGCCATCGAGGAGGCCACCTTCCTGACGCGGTTCGGGCGGAAGGTCTACCTCCTGCACCGCCGCGACCGGCTCCGCGCATCGAAGATCATGCAGGAGCGGGCCATGGCCGACCCCAAGCTCGAGATCGTCTGGAACGTCGAGATCGACGAGATCCTCGGCGAGAACGCCGTCGAAGGTGTCGTGCTGCGGGACACCGTCACCGCCGAGACCCGGCAGCTCGACGTCTCCGGCTTGTTCATCGCGATCGGCCACGAGCCCCGCTCGGACCTCTTCCAAGGCCAGGTCGACATCGACGAGAGCGGCTACGTACGCGTAGCCCACCCCACGACCGCGACCAGCCGCGAGGGCGTCTTCGCCGCAGGTGACCTGGTCGACCACCGATACCGCCAGGCGATCACCGCCGCCGGCACGGGAGCGGCCGCCGCGCTGGACACCGAGCGGCACCTCGCGGCGCTGGGCACCCAGACACGCGGCGACCAGGTACTCACTTCAGCGACGGTCTAACCACGAGAGCAAGGAGAACGACGATGAGCACAGTCAAGACCACCGACGACACCTTCCGGTCCGAGGTACTCGAGTCGAAGATCCCGGTCCTGGTGGACTTCTGGGCGACCTGGTGCGGGCCGTGCCGCATGGTCGCGCCGATCCTGGAAGAGCTGGCCGAGGAATATGCGGGCCGGATCAAGATCGCCAAGGTCGACGCGGACTCGAACCCCGCTTCGACCGCGGCCTACGGCATCGTGTCCATCCCCACGCTCAACGTCTACAAAGACGGGAAGGTCGTCACGGCACTGGTAGGCGCACGGCCCAAGCGCGCGATCGCCGAGGAGATCGAGAAGATCCTGAACGCCGATTCCTGATCCCTACGCATCCGGCGGTGGAACGTCACCACCCACGACAGACGGAGAGGCTCCGCGGACACGATGTCCGCGGAGCCTCTCCGTCGGGCGCACCGCTCGACAGAGAGATCCGCCCCCGGCACCGACGATTCAGGCAGCAACACGCCCAGACATCAACCGACCACCGCAGAATCCCTCACCCATCTCCAAGCGATCCTCCTGCAAGAATGCGTTCCCGTGAACCATCTGCTGGACCTCGGGTCCCGGAAGTTCTGGCGACTGGTCGGCAAGCCTGTCGACCTCGCCACCGACCACTCCTGGTTGCGCGCCCCGACGAGTCGCTCCTCGACCGTCGGGGACGGCTGGCTCGCCGCTGAGGCCGCGCGTCACGGTGGCTCGGTCGACGACGATGCCGCGACCGCGGATCCGTCAGCGGGTCCCGCACCCGGCCTGCTTCCGACGATGACGATCCTCGACGGTCCCGGTTTCGACGCTTCCCGGCTGGATCCGCGGGTCCGCGACTTCTACGAGCACACCGCCGCCTGGCACATGGAGGTGTGGACGGGATGGTCGCCGCTGTTCTGGCCGGCCGGTGAGCTGATCGCGCGCGTGTTCGGCCGCCGGGTGGAGCAGCTGTCCCTCCCGATGCGCCCGCTCGACGTCGCGCACGGGATGGACAGCCGGGTCCGCGTGATCCGCGACCGGGACGGCCAGCAGGTGGGTGCCGCCTGGCTGCGGACGCTCCGGCCGTCGGGCCGCTACGTGTTCAGCGGCTGCTACTCGGCACGTCGGCTCCCCGGCGCTGAGCGGCCGAGCGTCCACGTCGCGTTCCCGCTCGAGTCCGGCAACGTCCAGGTGTTCCTGCGCCCGGTCATCAGCGACGAGGGCGGGCTCGTCCTGGAGTCGCCCCCCGGACGGTTCGGGCAGGACGGCGCGTACGTCGTCGTCCACGACGGCGGACGGGACTTCGCGGCGCGCGTCCCGCTCCACGAGACCTTCCGGCTGTACTGCGACCCGTACGGGGTGCTCCGCACCGACCACGAGCTGCGGATGCGGCGCACCTGGATGATGCGTCTGCACTACAAGATGGAGCACGCCCGATGACGATCCACACCTTTCACCTCGCCGAGCTGCCGGCCGCCGTGACCGCACGCGCGCTGCTGCGACCGCCGTCGGGCACCACGATGCCTGGACTGGACCACGCCGAGTGCCTGGCGCTCATGCGCCTTGGCGCACCCGCCGCCTCGCTGGACCGGCTGCAGCTGCGACGGATCGCCGTGTTCGCACAGTGGCGCGACGAGGAAGCCGTGGACCGCTTCCTGTCCGACGACGTCCTCGGCCGCCACCTCGCGACCGGCTGGCACGTCCGCCTGGAGTACCTGCGCCGCTGGTCCCGGCTGGCGGCCCTGCCCGGTCTGCCGGCCCGGTCGGGCGACTGGGATCAGGACGAACCCGTGGTCGCGGTGACCGTCGCGCGGATGCGTCTGCCCGAGGTGCCCCGGTTCCTGCGGTGGGGCAGACCCGTCGAACGCCAGGTGCGCGACCATCCCGGCACGACGCTCGCCCTGGCCGCCTTCCGGCCGCCGCGCACGATCTCCACGTTCTCCGTGTGGCGCACCGTGCGGGAGATGGAGGAGATGGTGCACGGCCGCTCCGGCGGTCACGCGGACCGACGGCACGCGGACGCCATGATCGAACGTCGGCGCCGGGACTTCCACCACGAGTTCGCGACGTTCCGCTTCCGCCCGCACGCGGAGCACGGCACCTGGGAGGGGCGGACCGGGATCGTCCCGCGGAGCTGATCAGGCCACGAATGACGGCCGAAGAGAACGAAAAAGGAGCGGTTCCGGGGGGCGATGGTCCGTAGGGTCTCGGCATGAGTCGTCGACGACAGCCCTCGAACCAGAGTGAGGCGTTCTACGCGCACGCGAGGCTGTACGACCTGATGTTCCCGGGTGGCGGGCCCGCGGTCGACTTCTACCGGGCCGACGCCGACCGCCAGGGCGGGCGCGTGCTGGAGCTGGGGTGCGGCACCGGGAACAAGCTGATCCCCATCGCGTCCGGCGGGCAGCCGTGCGTCGGCCTGGACCTCTCGGCGGACATGCTGGCCGAGGGCCGGCGTAAGGCGAGCGAGCGCGGCGTCGCGGTGGAGTGGCTCCAGGGCGACATGCGGGCCTTCGACCTTGACCGCACCTTCGACTACGTGTTCATCACTGCCAATTCTCTGCTGCACCTGCATGAGGTCGAGGATCTGGTGAGCTGCTTCCGATCGGTTCGACGGCACCTGGCACCGGGAGGGAGGTTCGTCTTCGACGTGTTCAACCCGAGCGTGCGCCTGCTTGTCGAAGCCGATGGCGTGCGACGAACCCGCGACTCGTTGTCGTTCGTGGACCCTGACCGTGGCGACGTCAGCGTCGACGTCGCTGAGACCTACGATGCGGCCGCGCAGGTCACGCGTGGGACGTGGTACCTCTCGGCCGGCGCCGAGCCCGACTTCGTCGTCGCACCGCTCGAGATCAGGAGCATCTTCCCGCAAGAGCTGCCGCTGCTCCTCTCGCTCGGGGGCCTTCAGCTCGTCGAGCGCTTCGGCGACTGGTCGGGTCTCCCGTTCGCCGCCGACGCACCCCGTCAGCTCTGCGTCTGCGCGTGATCCGTCACCAGCCGCGCTCGGCGCGGTTCAGAGCAGGCCGGCGTCGCGTATCCGCAGTGCGATGGTCACGCGGTTGTCGGTCTCGAGCTTGAGGAAGATGCGGGTCACCGTCGCCTTGACGGTGGCGACGCTGATGAACAGCCGCGCGGCGATCTCGGCGTTGCTGGCACCGCGGGAGACCTCCATGGCGACGTCGAGCTCGCGCGGCGTCAGGACGTCGAGCCCGGCGCGCGCGCTCTCTCGCTTCGCGCCGTCGGCCGTGCCTGCGGTCGCCGCCGTGATCACCTGACGGGCGACGGTCGGCGACATGACGGGCTCGCCGTCGGACACGGACCGGATGGCCGCGATCACCTTGTCGGGTGCGGCGTCCTTCAGGATGTAACCCGAGACGCCGGCGGCGAGCGCACGCAGCACCAGGTCGTCCACGTGGAACGTGGTCAGCATGATGATCGCGGGCGGGTCGGGCCGCCGGAGCAGGGCTTCTGCGGTCGTGACGCCGTCCTGGGTAGGCATGCGGACGTCCATGAGCACCACGTCGGGGACGAGGTCCCGGGTCGCGATCTCGGCCTCGATCCCGTCGGCGGCCTCGCCGACGATCTCGATATCGCGCTCACCGCCGAGGATCAGGCTGAGGCCGCGGCGTACGAGCGGGTCGTCGTCGACGAGCAGGAGGCGGATCACGGGGTCACGCTCCATGGCAGAGAGGCCTCCACGACGAACCGGTCGCCGTCGTTGTGATGAGTCAGGGTGCCGCCGAGCAGGGCCGCTCGCTCGCCGAGCCCGATGAGTCCTAGCCCGTCGGAGGATACGGGGGCCTCACCCGGGGAGCCCGCCACGTTCGTCACGCGGACCTCGACGGAGGTCCCGGACGCACCACTCAGCTCGACGGTGACGGGTGCGCCCGGCGCGTGCTTGCGTGCGTTGGTCAGCGCCTCCTGCACGATGCGATAGACGTGCCTGCCCACCTGCGGGGGTAGCTGCTCGACGTGCTCGAGTGTCGCGCGGTACCCGACGCGCTGACCCGCCTCCCGCACCTCGGCGACGAGGGCGGCCAGATCGTCGAAGGAGGGCTGCGGACCACCCAGCGGGTCCTCCTCGCGCAGCGAGCCGAGCGTGACGCGCAGCTCCTCGAGCGAGGCATGCGCGTTGTCCCGGATGACCGCCGCCGCCTGGCGGACCTCGTCGGCGGTCAGATCGATACGGTGCGCGAGCGCGCCGGCGTGCAGCGACAGGATCGACAGCCGGTGGGCGAGCACGTCGTGCATCTCGCGCGCGATACTCGCCCGCTCCCCCGCGCGTGCACGCTCCAGCCCGTCGCGTCGCTCAGCCTCGCGCCGCCGTTCCTCCGACAGCGCGAGGTCCCGCGTGCTCCGCAGGTACAGGCCGAAGCCGACCAGGCACGCGATCGTCACGGCGCCGCCGATCGCGGCCACCAGGGTGGCCTCCCCCCATTCCCATCCGTCGTCGACGAAGGAGGTGCTGACGAACGCGAGCCACTGCACCGCGCAAGCCACGGCGGTACGCCGGACGTCGCGGTGGGTGGCGAGCGACACGAGAGCGACGGACGCGGCACCCGTTGCCGAGCCCGACCAGGCAGTGAGCAGGGCGGTCACGACCGCGATGGTGAACGGCAGCCGTCGGCGCCAGCGCAGCAGGATCAGACCGACCACTCCGAGGGCCAGGTCGAGCACGCCCATCGGCCACTCGGCGATGCCCTGCGCGACGATGAACACCCAGCCGAGCCCGATCATCACCAGGGGTACCGACGCGATGGCGTAGCGCAGCAGCTCCTGCCGGCCGGTGAGGGGTCTCATCGCGACCGATCGTAGGCAGCCGGTGGTGACGGTGCCCAGCGACCTCGGGCTACGGGCCGATAGACCGACGTCGACGATCCGACCGGCTCGGAGGAGACCTGCGCCTCCCGGCATGGCCCAGGGTCCGTAGCACCCGCGACCTGCGGCGGGTGGACTGGGCTCATGATCACATTCGACCACGTCACCAAGCGCTACGGCGCGACGCTCGCGCTCGACGACGTCTCGTTCGAGGTACCGGCGAGCTCGATCACGGGCTTCCTCGGGCCCAACGGTGCGGGCAAGACCACCGCGATGCGGATCCTCCTGGGCCACACCCGGGCGTCGGGCCGAGCGACGATCGACGGGCGGCAGTACACGGAGATCAGCAACCCCGCCGGAACCGTGGGTGCCCTCCTCGACGCGCAGGCGGTCCACCCCGGCCGCACCGGCGCCGAGACGCTGGCCATCGCCGCGGCGATGATCGGTGTCAACCGGCGACGCATCGGGGAGGTCCTCGACCTCGTCGGCCTCTCCGTCGCGGAGAGCCGGCGCACGGTCAAGGGCTACTCGCTCGGTATGCGCCAGCGCCTCGGGATAGCCCAGGCCCTCCTGGGCGCGCCGAGAGCGCTCGTGCTCGACGAACCGGCGAACGGCCTCGACCCGCAGGGCATCCGGGCCATCCGCGATCTGCTGCGTGCCGTCGCGGACGACGGGTGCGCTGTGCTCCTGAGCTCCCACCTGCTGCACGAGGTGGCGCAGCTCGCCGACCGCGTCGTCATCATCGGCCGCGGCCGCATCCTCGACGACACCCCGATCGACCACAACGCGGCGCAAGACCTGGAGAGCCATTACTTCACCCTCACCTCCACAGACGATCGGAGTGCAGCATGAGCAGCACGACCCTGCCCCAGAGCACCGACCTACGCGCCGCGGAAGGTCCCTCACTCACCGTCCCCTTCACGCGCCTGGTCACCGTGGAGATCCGCAAGCTCGCCGACACCCGGACAGCGCTCGTACTCCTGACGCTGCTCGTGCTCAGCGCCATCGGGGCGATGATCGTCAACGCCCGCTACTTCACCCAGGGCGTCCAGGACGTCCAGGACGTCGCCACCAGCTCAGCGCCCATCCTCGGTCTGTTCCTTCCGGTCCTCGGGATCGTCTCGGTGACGAGCGAGTGGAGCAAACGCACCACGCTCACGACCTTCGCCCTCGAACCGCGCCGCTGGCGCGTGCTCGTCGCCAAGGCGGTCGCCGGAACCGTGGCGGCGGTCGCCACCAGCGCCCTGATGATCGCGGTCGCCTACCCGACGACCGCCGTCGTGGCCGCCGTCCGCGGAGTGGAAGCGCACTTCGCTCTCGACCCGGTGGCGCTCGCCGGCTGGACGGCCACCAACGTCCTGTTCACCCTGTGCGGCATCGCGCTGGGCTCGATGCTGCTCAACGCAGCGGCATCGATCGTCGTCTACTTCGTGGCCTCGATCGCCTGGGGGTTCATCGGGCTGACCGGCGACCTCGGCAGCACGCTCGCGGGCTGGCTCGACCTGAACGTCACGGCCGTCCCGCTGGCCGACGGCGAGATGAGCGCCGATGCGATAGGCCCGCTCCTCGCCTCGATCGGCCTGTGGGTCGCGACGCCCTTCCTCCTCGGCGTCCTTCGCGTGAGCCGGATGGAGCTTCGATGACCGACCCGGACGAGGTGACCACGACCAGCTCCGCCGTCCAGCACCTGCCTCGCTTCTTCGTCAAGCAGCACTTCACCGTGCTGGTCAACCGCTACACGATCGTCGAGGCGCTCGACGACGGCTCGGAGGGACGGTTCCTCGCGTTCGCTCAGCAGAAGCGGCTCGCGATGCGCGAGAGGGTGACCTTCTACGAGGACGAGGCGAGGACCCGGCCGCTGTTCGGCTTCCGCGCACGGCAGGTGATGGATGTCGCGGCAGCCTACGACGTGACCACCGCGGACGGGTCCACGATCGGATCCTTCGAGAAGGACTTCGCAGCCAGCCTGCTGCGCTCCAGCTTTCACCTGCGAGCTCCGGGGCTGGAGGCCTACGGCCAGGAGCGCAGCATGCTCGTCGCCGTCCTGCGCCGCGTGGCCGAGCTCCCGCTGCCCGTCCACTTCACGTTCGGTGACACCGTGACGGGCGCGCCCGTCCTGACCAGCGAACGGCAGCTCAGCCTGCGCGACCGGTACACCGTCGAGGTGCCGGACGACCGGGTGGACTTCCGGCTCGCCGCCGCGGTCGCCGTCGGCGTCGACGCACTGCTCGGGCGGTGAGGGCCGATGTAGGAAGTCCCTCGAGTTGTCGGTTGGGCCGTCCGCGGGCGCCTCTTTACCTGCGGACAGCTCAGTCGGCGGTCGGACAGCCGCGCTGGTCAGCCCCTACAGCTCGGCTTCTTTCTCCGCGCGCTGCTCGGCCCGGTTCCGGATCACGGTGATCCCGGCTACCGCAGCGATGAAGCCTCCCACCGAGGAAGCGACGGCGATCCACAGCGGTTGGCCGTTCGAGGCCCACCCGACGAGCCCACCGACCACCACCGCGCCGAGGAGGAACAGGGCGAACATTCGGCCGAACTCGTTCCAGATGAAGCTGAAGAACCCGGGAACGTCTGAGCCTTCGGTCGGCCATGACTGGTCCTCGTTGTCGGCCCACCGGTCCGAGCCGATGTGCCGCCCGGACGTTGTCTCACGCTGAGCGGCAATGTGCTGATCGATGAGCTTGGTGATTGGCGTCGATGTGGCCAGCGACGCCGCCTGGTCAAGGAGAAGCGCGACCCGCTTGTCGACGTGGTGTGCCGCGGCGTAGGTCATCGCACAGGCATCGACCACCCGCGCGACCTCGTCACGGCACGTGCGGGTCGCGTCTTCCTGCCCTGGCATCTCCGACAACGCATGGAGTGATTCACGCGTGGCGGCGAGGAGCTTCCGGGCGGCGATGATCCCCTCCACCTTCGCATCGACCTCTTGTGCCACCGCGCACGCCGAACGCACCCGATCGATCTCAAGTGCAGCCCTGTCGGAGTTCATCAAATCCGTGCCTCTCCTGCCAGATCCGGACCGGACAACGGGTTCCCTCGCTACTCGCAACCGGACGATAGGGCCAGCGGCCCGGGACCGGTCTCGGACTGCCGCCGATAACCGCCGGCGTTAGCACCACGGTCCCAGGCCTCGTGTAGGAATTCCCTCGAGTTGTCCCTTGGGCGGTGTAGTTGTCACCCAGGAGCTTGCCGGTAGGCCGCTGGTGGCCCAGCTCTGGTAGGCCTGGTGCAGCAGAGCGTGCATAGAAGTTGTCCGTTCCCTCGATCATGGGCGGTCCTTCTCACGTGGTCGGGAGGGCCGGTGAGATCCCAAGGTGTTCCTGGGCTTGGCGGCACAGGTCCTGTCCGAGAGGTGTGAGCGGTCCGACGGGACGGGCTCCGGCGCGGCGGTGGGGACGCATCGACAATGACAAGGGGCTACGAAGGTGAGAACCACGAGCGTTAATACCAACGCCGTTCGGCTAGTCCGGTCGATCATCGGGGCGCGTCTTCGGTACCTTCACAGTCGGCGAGCTGACCTATGCCGCCCGCCTCGTGGCGGCAGGCGAGGTTACAACGGGACCGGTCCCGACCGGGGCTGAGTACGCTCCGCCCATGGCCGATGTGGAGCAGGGTACGAATTCTAGGCAGGTCAAACGCTTGCTTGGAAATCCCGATAAAACGCTGATCGACAAGGAGTACCGCGGCATGTACTCGGGTGGTGTCGTTAATCTCGGGCGCCCGCGTTTGAGTGAGCTGCGTCTTGCTGTTCAGGCGACAGCGTCGGGTCCCCGTTTGGATCTTTGAGGACACTCCGCAGGCCGGGCTGAAGACCGTTGTCCGCTTCAGGCAAGGGCAAGTCGCCATCGTGGACATCGTCCCCTTGTGAGGGCCCACTACGCTCAACGCCGTTCGGTTAGCTGCAACGCACCGCGCCAAGACACGCGGCGCAGACGGCCGATCACGACCCGTCACCATCACCATCACCATCTTGACATCAACCGACGACGGCTAACCCGAACTGCGCTGCGGCTAGCCTGCGTCCGCAGGCACCACAGACGCAAAGCACCACCCGAACCTGCGGAGGTAGCGTGCCGGTACGACGACTCGCATCCCTGACGGCCACCGTCGCCGTCATGGGCTCAATGATCCTCACCGTCTCGGCATGCGGCGAGTACCCGACCGATTCGACGGCCGTACCAACAGCCGAGCTGCAGGAACTGCTCGAGGCGGACCGCGAGTGGTTCGGCCACGTCCGAGTGCGCCTCAAGGACGCTGCTGAGAATCTCCCGGCAGAGATCCCCGCAGGGGCGAAATGCTCCACCGAGCCAGAACCGAAGCTTGAGATTCCGGCGTTCTACCCCGAGGACGAGACGAACACCGAGATCGTCTCACTCATGGAGGCACTCGACCCGGAAGCAGCCCTTGATTTCGATTCCGAGGACCCGGACGGGCGAGATTTCCTGGTCGGCGACGGAAACCTGCTGCGCCAGTTCTGGGGAACAGGACCGCGCGCCGATCCGACCCCGACCCTCGATCCGGAGTACGGGGCAGACTTCGGCGACTACAAGAAGTCGTCCGATCTCGCCCGCCGTGTGCAATACGTAGTGGTGGTTCGCCCGATCAAATACTGGCCGGACGGGCGCCCGACCCCCGAGACCTCAGTGCGGCCACAACACTGGGCAGACCTGGACGCTCATGTCTTCGTGATCGACGCCGCCGACGGAAGCCTTATATGCACCGCCAAAGTCAGCGCGGGCGATGACAATCCAGTTGTCGGTTGGCAGGAGCCGGGCGACCGCGAAAGTCAGATTGCCAGCCTGATTCACCGTCGTCTCGTCAGGGATCTTGCTTATCAGATCAGCGAGGCGTTCGGCGCGAAACGGGTGAAGTACGATGACGAGTAGCGGTTTCTCACCCGGAGGGTTATTCGATTACCCCCACCAGGTGGCGCCTGCCTGAGGTCGGACCGACCTGATCGGCTTCAGTACGTTCATCGAGACCCATGGCGACCGGATCTCACTCCCGTCGCTCGCTGCGCATCCTCGCCGAGAGTGACAAGTAAAACCCCGGTCGATGGACAACTTGGTGACAACTACACCGCTCCAGGTGACATCTTCGATGGATCCCTACACCTCAGGTCCCCCGTACGGGGTACGGAGAGTGTCCACACCAAGGGGATTCGTGACGCCGCGGTCATCCATAGGTTCTCTGGTAGCGGCGTCAGCGCGTCGTGACACACCGAGAACTGGAGGCACGACGTTGCATACGATCCAACGGTCAGCGAGAACCGGTATCGCCCGGAGGCTCAGCAGGGTGGTGATCGCGGCGGCGCTCACCGTCGGGACGGTGGCGGCCTGTGCCGCCGCCCCGGAAACAGACGCGACGAGCGGGGACGCACCATCGGTTGCCGCCGAGGCACCCACCACGCCGCGCATAGCCTGGGACACGTGCCCGGAGCTGGCCGAGGGCGCCAGTCGCGACCCCCGGCTCATCTGCGGAACGGTGCAGGTTCCGCTCGACTACCAGGACCCCGGCGGCGAGCAGATCGAGGTAGCCGTCTCGAAGCTGCCGGCAGCGGAGTCCGGCGACCGCCGCGGTGTCCTGCTGCTGAACCCGGGCGGCCCGGCGTTGCCCGGCCTGGACACACCGGGTGCCGTGGCGCCGACCCTGCCGCCGTCGGTGCTGGGGGCCTACGACCTGATCGGCTTCGACCCCCGCGGGGTCGGGCACAGCACCCCGCAGAGCTGCGGCCTCGAGGACCCGTCCCTCGCCGGCCTCTTCCCGTACCCGGCCGCGGACGGCTCGATCACCGCGAACGTCGACCGCGCCCGGAGCCAGGCCGAGCTGTGCGCGACGAACGCCGGCGAGAAGCTCCGGTACTTCACCACCGCCAACACGGCCCGCGACATGGACCGCATCCGGGCGGCGCTCGGTGAGGAGCAGATCTCCTACTGGGGTCAGTCCTACGGCACCTACCTCGGCGTCGTCTACGGGTCGCTGTTCCCAGAGCGCGCCGACCGGGTGGTCCTCGAGGGCAACGTCGACCCCACGAAGGTCTGGGCCAACGCGAAGGACAACTGGGGCAAGGCCATGTCGGAACGCTTCCCCGACGCGGCGAAGGTCGCCGCGGCGCAGCACGCCACGCTCGGACTGGGCGACACCGTCGACGAGGTGACCCAGAACTACCTCGCACTCGCCGACCGCCTCGACCGCACTCCCGCGCCCGTCCCCGGCACCGAGCTGGCCCTGACGGGCTCGATGCTGCGCACCCTCACCTACAGCCTCCTGCTGCACAACGACTCGCTCCCGATGCTCGCGCAGCTCTGGAAGGCCGCCGCCGGACTGGCCGACGGCATGCTCACCGAGGCGGACGGCGAGGTGCTGCAGCAGGTGTTCGCCGGGCCGCCGCCGACCCTTGGCGTGCCGGCCGACAACCAGGCGACCATGTTCCTGGCCCTGACCTGTGGTGACGCGCAGTGGTCCGACGACGTCGACGAGTACGCCCGCCGCACCGCCGAGGACCGGGCGGCCTGGCCGCTCAGCGCGGGAATGCCCGCCAACATCTGGGCGTGCGCGTTCTGGCCGGAGCCGATCGAGGAGCCGGTCTCCGTGACCGACGAGGGACCGCGCAACACGCTGATCCTGCAGAACCGCAGGGACAACGCCACACCGTGGGAGGACGGCCTCGGGCTGTACGAGGTCCTCGGCAAGCGAGCGGCTTTCGTCGGCGCGGACAACGGCGGGCACTACGTCTATGGCCAGGGCTCCACGTGCGTGGACGAGGCGACGGTGACGTTCCTGACCACCGGCCGGCTGCCGGACAAGAAGGTCTACTGCACGGACGTCCCCCCGCAGTGATCCTGGTCACTGGCGAGAAGTCTCCGTAGGCGGGACTCCTGGTGGCCCGGTCGCTGATCAGCCGCCGTTTCACCAGGAGTTCCGCTGCCGCGGTGTTGAGCCTGAGCGCATCTGCGCGTGGTGGACCGAGCCGGGCGCCGGGCCCGGGCGACAGTTACCCTACGGGGTGCCGACGAACGCGGGGATCGACCCGGACGAGCTCGCCACCACCCTTCGGGTGCTGGGCAGCCTCAAGGATCTCGACCCCAACCATCCCGACGTCCAGACGGTCAAACAAGCGACCGGTTACATGTGGAAGCTGCTCAAGAAGTCCCGGAAGGCAGCTGTCCGCGAGGAGATCCAGGCGCACGACCGGAGCGTCATCGAGCAGACAGCGACAGGTTCGGCGGCGCGGATCGACGACGAGACCGCCGGCATCCCGCTGGTCTCGACCGCGCCGGGGTCGTTCGCCGGGGAGCTGCGCACCGCCCGCGGCTGCTACATCTGCAAGACGGACTACACGCTGGTCGACTCGTTCTACCACTGGCTGTGCCCCGCCTGCGCCGTGAAGAGCCACACACGGCGCGACCAGCGCACGGACCTGACCGGCCGCCGCGCCCTGCTCACCGGGGGCCGGGCGAAGATCGGCATGTACATCGCGTTGCGCCTGTTGCGCGACGGCGCTCACCTCACCATCACCACCCGCTTCCCGAAGGACGCGGTGCGCCGCTTCTCGGCGATGCCCGACGCCGCCGACTGGCTGCACCGGCTCAAGGTCGTCGGGATCGACCTGCGTGATCCCACCCAGGTGATCGCCCTCGCCGACGACGTCGCCGCGGCGGGTCCGCTCGACATCCTGGTCAACAACGCCTGCCAGACGGTCCGCCGGTCCCCGGGGGCCTACTCGCAGCTCGTCACGGGCGAGTCGTCGCCGGTCGCCCCGCTTCCCCACGGGCTGGAAGCGCCGGAGATGGTCACGTTCGATCACGTCTCGGAGGCGCACCCTGCCGCGATAGCGGGGGCGCTGACCGCCTTGTCGGTCGCCCACCGCGAGGGCCAGTCGCAGGACGACGCCGTCGCGATGCACAGCGCTGCGTCCCTGACGGCGCTGGCGCTCCGGGCAGGCTCGGCCTCCCTGGACGCCCACCTGGCCGGCACGGCCGTCGATGCCGGCGGGCTCCTCCCCGACCTGCAGACGACCAACTCGTGGACCCAGGTCGTGGACGAGGTCGACCCGCTGGAGCTCCTGGAGGTCCAGCTCTGCAACGCGATCGCGCCGTTCCTGCTCATCTCCCGGCTGCGGCCCGCGATGCGGGCCGCGACGTCCACGGCGCGACGCGGGTACGTCGTCAACGTCTCGGCGATGGAGGGGCAGTTCTCCCGCCGCTACAAGTCCGCGGGACACCCGCACACCAACATGGCCAAGGCCGCCCTCAACATGCTGACCCGGACCTCCGCGGCGGAGATGTTCGAGAAGGACCGGATCCTGATGTCCGCGGTGGACACCGGGTGGATCACGGACGAACGCCCGCACCAGGAGAAGCTGCGGATCGCCGCCGAGGGCTGGCACGCGCCCCTCGACCTGGTCGACGGCGCCGCCCGCGTCTATGACCCGATCGTCCAGGGCGAGGCCGGGACCGACCTGTACGGCTCCTTCCTCAAGGACTACGAGCCGTCGCCCTGGTAGAACCAGCGACGGCGTCGTCCGACAGGATCAGCTATCCCAGGCTTCCATCTGTGTCCTGAGCGGCCGGCGGCTGGATCAGGTCCCACGGCATCCCATAAGGGTCTTCGAACACCGCGACCGTTCCGTATACCTCGTGGCGAGGGTCCTCGCGGAACCGGACGCCGTGGGCCACCATTCGGGCGTGTGCGGCGGCGAAGTCGTCGGTCTCCAGGAAGAACGCGACGTCACCGCCCGCCTGCCTCCCCACGGTCTCGCCGTCCGACAGCGCCAGCACGAACCCGGTCCCGCCTTCGGACGGCCCGACGACGACACGCCGCCACCCGCCGTCCAACGTCTCGTCCTGCCGTACGGCGAAGCCGAGAGCGTCGACAAAGAACCGGAGGGCCTCGTCGTGGTCACGGACGAGATAGGTCACGTCACCAATGCGCAGCATCCGCCGAGGCTACCCGGGGGGATGAGATGCGGGCAGGCGTCTCGAGCCAGTCTCCCTCGTGCCATCGCCTCCATCGCCCGCCCGCCGGGTCGACCATCACAAGTCCACGACTCGTCGAAGACCTGCATCGACGACGTCCATCAGGTTGTCAGGAAGCACCAATCCGGTGGAGTCGATGTCGGCGCGGTCCACGGTCATCGGCTGGGACACGTTGACGACTGAGTCCTTTGGCAGCCCGGACGCCAGGGCCGGCAGGAACACATTGCCGGGGTGCCGTGCGAGGGCCGTGTTCGACGTGATCGGCAGGACGACGATCGTTGCGATGCGCGACTTGTTGTACTGATCGGACTGCACGACGACGGCCGGTCGTCGCTTGGCAGGCACACTGCGCTTGGGCTCTCCGAAATCGACCCAGCACACCTCTGCGCGCCGGATCACCACCCGTCCGACGCCTCGACCAGGCGCGCGTTCGCGGCTCGGCGGAGCTCTGCGGTGTCGTCGCCGGGCTCACTGAATGCCGCCGTCAATCTAGTTGAGTCCCGCATAGTGGTGTAGCGCGGTCGCCGTGAACGGCCAGCATCGCCCAGTGCCAGGCTTCATCGTGGAAGACCAGGCCGCGGAACGGAACATCGTCCGGCTAACCGGAGACCACGAGAGCCACCTAGAGGAAGGCCACGAAGCAGGCAAGGTCCGCGCGATCGGAGTGTCGCTGCGTTCTACGACGGATGACCCAAGGCCTGGGCCACGTTCCGCACGGCCAAGGAGGCCTTCGAGGGTTCAAGCTCCACCGAGCGGCCTCGAGCCGAACAGGCTCCCTCGTGCTAATCTGGATCCATCACGATCAGCCCGTTGCCGCAAGGCGCGGGCTGATTTTCTTTTCCGGGGAGGACCATGGCGGAGTACGCGAAGCCGTGGCTGTCCGTCGACGAGCAGATCGATCGGCTGGCGGGGCACGGAATTGAGGTCGAGGACCACGGACGAGCCACGTCGCTCCTGCAGGCAGTCGGCTACTACCGCCTCACCGGCTACCTCTACCCGTTCCGAGGGTCCGAGCAGCACGTCGACGATGAGGGCCGCACGCGGATCCGTGTGCTCAGCGACTACCGGGCGGGCACGACACTGCGGCACGCCGAGGACATCATCGACTTCGACCGGCGGCTGCGCATGCTAGTCATGGACGGCGTCGAACGCATCGAGGTCGCCGTCCGCATGCGGATCGGCTACGTGCTCGGCCGGAGGTCCCCCTTCTCCTACGAGGACCCGAACTGCTTCACCGAGGCCTTCACCGCCGAGAGCACCGACGCCCGGGACGCCGCGCCGAGCAGGCACGTGCAGTGGCTCCAGCGCGTCAACAACAGGAAGGCCAGTTCTGACGAGCAGTTCGTCGAGCACTTCCGGGAGAAGTACGACGACCGCATGCCGGTCTGGGCACTCACCGAGATCCTCGAGCTGGGCCACCTCTCCGTCCTCTACCGCGGCATGCACCAGCAGGACGCCGAGGAGATCGCCCTGGCGTTCAGCGTCCCGACGAAGAAGATCATGATCAGCTGGCTCGCCAGTCTGAACTACGTCCGCAACGTCGCGGCGCACCACTCCCGGCTGTTCAACAGGAAGCTCCAGCACGCGCCGGCCCGTCCGAAGGCGGGACAGATCCCGGTCCTCGACCACCTGCGGGACGAGAAGACGGCCAAGGGCATCTTCGGGACCTACAACGCCCTCGCCGTGATCGCCTACATCCTGCCGTCCATCGACGCCGACTCGGACTGGGCGAAGCAACTGGCAGCGCTGCTGCGGGAGTTCCCCGCCTCGCACGCCCTGACGGTCGCGTCGATGGGGGCTCCGCAGGTCTGGGAGTCGCTCGACCTCTGGCGCGACTGACCTGATGGTCCGTGAGCCAGCGCTGCAAGCGAAGTCGGATCTCAATCTTGGACCACGGCACCAGTCGTACAAGCCGAACTGAAACGGCAAGGCCGACCCCGCCGAATCACGACGGCGTGGGCCCAAAACGTCTCGCCTATGGCGGCTTTACCAGTCACGCTCAGCGAGCCGGTATCTCTGCGGCACTTCGTCGACGTTCATTCCGAGATCCAAGATTGCGAGGCGTGACGACGGGCAGTGCTTAGGGCAGGGTGGTGCCGTCCGAGGAAGCCGAGAACGGGCGGCCAGACCTCAGGTCTCGCCCAGCTTGAGTTTCGGTGGCTCGTGCTTTGATGCCATGGACCAGAAGACGGACAACGGCTGGTGGTACTACTACAGCCAGAGTTCGCTCGAGGCTGCAGACAGGGCACGGGTAACCGACGTACTGGCGGACGAGTACGCCCCTGCAGACCTCGCCGTCGCCCATGACTCCACCCCGACGTACAGCGGCACCGACGAGACGCACCTCATCCTCATCGAGAGCGCTGTACCCGGCGGGAACTAGGGCATCACATGGTGCAGCGATCCGATAGCCGGGTACGAGTGCGACCAGCACTACGTCGACGTCGCGGATTCCGCACGATCTGGACCGCATCCACTATCGCGGCTCCACCTGAGCCCAATCTGAGCGCAGTTCCGCCTGCCTCACGAGCCGGGTCCCATGCCGTGGTCCAAGATGGTTGCGACGTTCGTGACCACACTGGTCTTCATGGTCGGAAGCGCTCTGCACACGCCACGGTGCGAGCCGCTCGCCATCTGCACAAACGAGCAGCCACTCGATAATGTAGATGGAAATGAGGCTCAGTGCCCTTCGGCCTCGCGAGCCATCGCTTCCCCGTACTCGGTCAGACGCAACCGGAATCCCGCACCCATCGGCCTCCAGTCGAGTTCATCCAACTCGTCCCTTGACCGGATAAGCCAGTCGACAACCGTGCCGGGCCAATCTTCGAACCCGGCATCGCCAGGACGCCCAGGAACCATCAGACCGCTCGAATAAAGTCGACCAAGAATTTCGATCGCTCGCTCCTTGGAACCCTCATCGAGGTTGCCGTGAGTCGTGAACCATACAGCATTATGGAGCGAGACCCAGTCATCGAGGCCATCCTCTAGAAACTCGGAGATGATCTCATCATCCTCCATTGATGTGCACCTTTCGCTCCCTGCCCGCCATGGGCAAGACCTCAATCGTCGCGCCGCCAGATCTCGACGAGGTACGCCACTGAATCCGAGTGCCGTCGGCCAGTTCAAACGCATCGGAAACCTTATCACCGCGAGGCTCAACCCGATCCGCCCCTGCGGACCAACTGTCGAAAACATCCCTGAGCTCATCCTGTGAAGACACCGTCTTCACGTACTTGTTCTTGGGGTTTCGACCCGGATCAAGCTTTCGGAACGACGTCGTGACATTGTCGAATGTCATCGATGCGCCAACCACCGGCCCACATGCGTTATGGACGAGGATCGCTTCGATGCCGACGTGGTAGGTGTGGAGGCTGAGAACGGCAATGTTATAGGCGGCCCCTTCGCGTGTTGTCTCGATGTCGAGCCCGCTGACTGTCAGTTCGGTCCCGTCAGCCGATAGGACCTTCTCACCACGTGCAAGGTCTCTCGCGTCCTGGAAGGTGTGGTCGCTCGACGACCAGAAGGGGTGGTCTGCGGTCGTGGTGATCGTCTTGCCGCTGGCGAGCCGGAGGTCCACGAGCGTGTCCTGGTGGACGAAGGTGTCGATCACTCGACGCGGGCCGCTCAGCCCAGAGATCGGGTCCGTCGCATGGACCTCATCACCGGGCCGGACGTCGTGGATGGGCTTGTACGAGCCATCTGCCATCAGTACGGGCGTCGGCGCGGCGAATGACCTGAAGCACCCGGGCGGCGCGGCGACCGGGAGTTTCTTTCCCTTCGCCGCGATGAAGGTGACGATCTTCTCGACAGCCTTGACGACCGCGGGGATCGCCTTGACGGCTTTGATCGCCTTCCCGACCGGCAGCACGCTGATCAGCGTCATCGTGCACGCGAGAATGTCCGCCTCGGTGAAGCGCTTCTCCAGATCCGTCAGGCCAATGAAGTCCTTCATGATCGGCCAGAGTTCCTGAATGATCAGCTGCTGGACATCCGCCTCCACGGCTACGACAACCTCCGGCATAGCCGCATCGAGCGGGAGCAACGGCTCCGGGACGGTGGACCCGCTGACCGTCCGCGTCAGGCAGACCTCCGAATCCGCCGCGCCCCGCTCCAGGACCTGTTCGTGGTAGACGTCGGTGTCGACGATGCACGCACCAAGCGGGCCTTCCATGATCCCGCCCCAGATGACGACAGTTTGATCCTCGCCCGCGCGTTCACGCAGGTAACTGTCGAGTTCCGCCGAGAAGCGCATGCGCGCCAGGTTGTACTCCGACTCGAAGTAGAGAACCTTGCCCTGAAGAACCTCATCCCCGACGGCCTTGTAGTCCTCGACCCACTCAGGCCTGTCAGCAACGAACTGCCGCGGCCCTTGATAACCAACCCGGGGATCGCCGTTCTTCTCACCCTGCCCCTCGTCAGCAGTCTGAGAGTCAGCGGTATCGAGCCGGACCGCCGAAACGTGTTCGACCGACATCGATGACACGTTATTGCCGCCAGCGCCCTCAGAAGCCGCGTCGGCATCCGCAGCTTCGCTACCCGTCAGTTCCCCACCCAGTGCCCGGTAGGTGCGCGCATACGGGTCAAGCGTGTCCGTGGTGATCGCAGGATCGCTCTTCGCGGCGGCGTAGTCGAACACCCCGCCGGCGTCCACGTGCGTATCGATCGCGTCCAGCTCGCCCATGATCGAGGCGGCCGTGAAGTCCTGCGGAACCTGATCCGGATACTTCTGCCGCACTTGAGCAACTGCCTGCTCCAGGAAGCGCTCGACGTCGGGCAACTTCTCCAGCTCAGAGCTCGCGTCCACCACGGACGTGTTCCCACCGTCCGTCCGCCCAGCCGTCGACGTCGGGGACGGCCCCGGCGCCTCCGCCGCCGGCGTGCAACCAGACATGACCACAGCGACCGCCGCGATCACCACCATCACGAACCAGGCGCGAACCTCGCGAGCGAGCATGAACACCCTTCCCCACACGACACAACCACGACCGACGCGGAAAGGCCCCGCAGACACAAGGTCCACGGAGCCTTTCCCACTCCATCAGGGCAGATCGACGCCCTCAGGACAGGACCTCACCAGCCGCGCTCCGCCAGCCGCACCGGCGCCGGCTCGTCCTCGACGTTGATGCCGACCATCGCCTCGCCCAGACCGCGCGAGACCTTGGCGACCACGTCGGCGTCGTCGAAGAACGTCGTGGCCTGCACGATCGCCTTCGCACGCTGCGCCGGGTTGCCCGACTTGAAGATGCCGGAGCCGACGAACACGCCCTCGGCGCCGAGCTGCATCATCATCGCGGCGTCCGCCGGGGTGGCGATGCCGCCGGCGGTGAACAGCACGACCGGCAGCTTGCCGGTGGTCGCGATCTCCTTGACCAGCTCGTACGGCGCCTGCAGCTCCTTGGCGGCGACGAACAGCTCGTCCTCCGGGAGCGACGTCAGACGGCGGATCTGCTGGCGAATCTGACGCATGTGCGTGGTCGCGTTCGACACGTCGCCCGTGCCGGCCTCGCCCTTCGAGCGGATCATCGCCGCACCCTCGGTGATGCGGCGCAGCGCCTCACCCAGGTTCGTCGCACCGCACACGAACGGCACGGTGAAGTTCCACTTCTCGATGTGGTTGGTGTAGTCCGCAGGGGTCAGCACCTCGGACTCGTCGATGTAGTCGACGCCGAGCGACTGCAGCACCTGCGCCTCGACGAAGTGCCCGATGCGCGCCTTCGCCATCACCGGGATGGAGACGGCCTCGATGATGCCGTCGACCATGTCGGGGTCGCTCATGCGCGACACGCCACCCTGCGCACGGATGTCGGCGGGCACTCGCTCCAGGGCCATGACGGCCACCGCACCCGCGTCCTCAGCGATCTTCGCCTGGTCGGGCGTGACGACGTCCATGATGACGCCGCCCTTGAGCATCTCGGCCATACCGCGCTTCACGCGCGCGGTGCCAACCGTGCCCACGGTGTTCTCGCCGGTCACGGATTCAGTCACGGTTACCTCGCATAGTTCTCGCCGGTGGGATCGACGCCGGTCGTTCCGGGCGCGGTCGGCGCCCTACCTCGATCCTATCGCCCGGCTCAGGCAGCCCCCGCCCGCTGCCCGCGGACCGGTCACCCGCCGACGGACCGCTCACCCTCGGGCGGGCCCGGCCGACCCGGGTGGGTCACCCGCCGTTGGGCTCCAGCGCGTGCGGCAGCGCGTCGTCCAGCTCCACCGTCCGCGGCATCGGCGCGCGGCCGGCCAGCCGGAACAGCCGCACGTACCAGAGCCTGCGCACCCGACGGGCCTGCGCGACCGCCTCGTTGTGGAAGCGACGGGCCAGCGTCGCCCGGTACCAGGCAGCGGCAAGCGCCGTCACGACCGTGCCGGCGGGCCCAGCCCGCAAGGCCCGGATCGACTCCGGCGCCCCCATCGCCTCCCGCAGCGTCCCCGTGAGCCCCGACTCGGCCCGCTCCCGGGCCGGTCCCAGGCCGTCCATCTTCAGCGCGGCCGCCGGTGAGGTCACGGGCCCCACGTCCGACGCCGCGTACGCCGCGTCGGCCACCAGGACGGCGCTCGCGGGGTCTAGCACACCCGACGCCGCGAGCTCGACCGCCGCCGACGCCCGCCGGACGAGCTGCGCGTCGAGCGCTATCCGGGACGCGGCGACCTTGCGGTGCAGCCGGTCCAGGCGGTAGGCGCCCCGCCAGGCGAGCAGCAGGCCGACCGCGAGCGCCCCGAGCACGATCAGCGCCATCTCGGACCAGGTCATCCGTCGCCTCCGACCCGGCGTGGGAACAGCCCCAGGACGCGCCCGACGACGTCGCCGCCGATCGCGTGGTCGGCAGCGAGGGTCATGTCGTACACGGCGAGCACCTGTTCGGTGACGCCGGACCAGTCGAACCGCTGGACCCAGTCGGCGGCGTGGGCGCGGTAGGCGTCCCGGCGTGCGGGGTCGGCCAGGAGGGTCAGCACCGTCGTGGCGAGGTGGTCGGGGTCGCCGGTGCGGAACAGGGCGCCGGCGGCGCCGTCGTCCAGGACGCGCTGGAAGGCGCCGAGGTCGCTGGCCACGACGACGGATCCCGCGCTCATGGCCTCGACGAGCACGATGCCGAAGCTCTCGCCGCCGGTCTGGGGCGCGACGTAGAGGTCGGTGGACGCCAGCAGCTCGGCCTTCTCGGCATCGGTGATGCCGCCGAGGAACTCGACGGACGAGGCATGTTCGCCGAGCAGCTCGCGGGTCTCGGCGACGACGCCGTTCCCGCGTCCGGCCACGAGGAACCGCGCACCGGGCACGCTCTTGAGGATCGTGGGGGCGGCCTGCAGCAGGACGCCGAGGCCCTTGCGCGGCTCGTCGAGCCGGCCGAGGAACGCGATGGTGGGCGCGTCGGGGGTCCCGGTCCACCGGGGACGCCGGGGGCTGCTCGCGAAGACCTGGGTGTACACGCCGTTCGGGATCACGACGGCGTCGCCGCCGAGGTGGTCCACGAGGGTGCGCCGCGCGTCCTCGGACACGGCGATGCGGGCGGCGATCTTCTCCAGGGACTGCCGTACGAGCGGGTAGGCGACCTGGAGCGCCCGCGAGCGCACCTGCGAGGTGTGGAAGGTGGCGACCACCGGCTCGGTGGCCTGCCACAGCGCGAGCATCGAGAGCGACGGCACCATCGGTTCGTGCAGGTGGACGATGTCGAAGGGGCGGCCGTCGATGCCGCCCTCCAGCCAGCGGCGTACCCGCGTGGCGGTCAGCGGGCCGAAGGTCAGGCGTGCGACCGACCCGTTGTACGGCACCGGAACTGCTCGGCCGGCGGCGGTGACGACGCCGGGTAGCTCGGCGTCGTCGCTGGAGGGGGCGAGCACCGACACCTCGTGCCCGGCGGCCTGGAGCGCCTCGGCGAGGTCGCGCACGTGGAACTGGACGCCGCCGGGGGCGTCGAAGGAGTAGGGGCAGACGAGGCCGACCCGCAGTGCGCGGTGGCTGCGCCGCCGCACGACCCTCATCCGGGCTCCCGGCCCCGGGAGCCGCGCGGACGGGCGGGTCCGAGGTCGGCGACGAACACCCGCTGGAGCATGTGCCAGTCCTGGGTGTGCTCGACGATCGTCCGGGTGAGCTGGTCCACCCAGCCCTGGGTGAGGAGTCGGACCCGTTCGTCGCGCGGCAGTGCGGCGTCGGGCACAGGGAGGGGCGGGTAGAACCGGACCACGATCCCCCACGGCGTCCCGGCCGATCGCCGGCGTGAACCGCGCAGCCGCTCGTAGCTGATGCCCACCGCGTGCACGGGGATGTCGGCCTCGAGGCCGAGCAGTGCGGGTCCGGCGGCTACCCGCGCGCGGTGCCCCGCGAGGTCCACCTCGATGCCGGTCGAGGTCAGGTCGCGGTCGCTGAGCAGCGGGATGAGCCGGCTGCCCTCCTTGGCGCTGCGGACCAGGGAGCCGAGCACGTCGCCGTTGCCAAGGGCCAGCACCTCGATGCCGAGCGAGCCGCGGAACCGCACGAACTCCTCGAACAGCTCGTCGGGCTTGAGCCGTTCGGCGACGGTGAGCACGCTCGCCCAGTACTGCGAGCCGTAGGCGCCGGCCAGGTCCCAGTTGCCGAGGTGGCCCAGCGCGAGCGCGGCAGCGCCCCCGTCGTCGACGACGGGGCGCACGTGCTCGTCGTAGCCCTCGACCCGCACGCGCGCCCGGAGCCCTTCCGGGGTGACGCCCTGCAGGGTGAACGCCTCGCGGAAGTACCGCATGTAGCTGCGCATGCCGGCCCGGGACAGCCGGCGCACGGCGGCGGCGTCGAGGTCCGGCCGGACGCGCGCGTAGTTGTCCTCCATGCGGCGCACGCTCTTGCCGTGCCGCAGCCAGGTGAGGTCGGCCACCGCCGTGAACAGGCCGCGGAGCAGCGGCTCGGGGATCTTCGTGGCGTTCCGCCACGCGAACGTGTACGCCGCCGCGACGTCCATCAGGCTCCCTGCCGCATGAGCTGTGCCCGCACGGTGGCCATGCGCTGGACCACGGTCACGAGGCTCGCGAGCGCCAGCAGCGTGAGCACCACCTCCAGCACGACCACCGGCAGGCCGACTTGCAGGAACGTGAACGGGACGAGCGCCAGCACGAGGCGGTCTGCGCGCTCGGCGATGCCGACCTGCACGGTCGCGCCGACGCTCTCGCCGCGGGCGCGGGCGTACGGGACCACGCTGCCGAGCACCAGGCACGCGAGCGCGACGGCGATGCCCCACAGGCCGTGGTGCTCGTCGGGGTGCAGCACGAACCAGAGGGTGATCCCGGCGAACACCGCGCCGTCGGACACCCGGTCGAGCGTCGAGTCGAGGAACGCGCCCCAGGGGCCCGAGCGGCCGGCCTGGCGCGCCATCACCCCGTCGAGCGAGTCGAAGAGGACGAAGAAGCCGACGAGGAGCCCGCCCACGAGGGTGTGCCCCGTGGGGAAGAGCGCCAGGGCCACCGCGGTGACCACCACCGTGCCGGCGACGGTCACCGCGTCGGGCGAGACCCGCAGCGCGAGCAGCAGGCGGGCCAGGGGCGTGAAGACCGTGGTCATGAAGGAGCGCAGGCCCCGGAACATCAGTTCTCCTCTCCGCCCCCTGCTGTCACCCACGCCTCCGCGAGTCGGCGGCGGGTGTCCCCCAACAGCTCGGGCAACGCCTTGGTCTGGCCCACCACGGGCAAGAAGTTCGCGTCCCCCAGCCAGCGGGGCACGACGTGCTGGTGCAGGTGCGCCGCGATGCCCGCGCCCGCGACCTCCCCCTGGTTCATACCAAGATTGAAGCCTGCCGGCGTGTACACGGCGCGCGACACGCGCACGGCCCGCTGAGTCATCTGTGCCAGCTCGACCGTCTCCGCCGCGTCCAGATCTGTGTAGTCCGAGACGTGCCGGTACGGGAGCACCATGAGGTGCCCCGAGTTGTACGGGTAGAGGTTCAGCACCACGTAGCACAGCTCCCCGCGGGCGACGACGAGGCCCAGCTGCGGACGTCCAGGCCCTCGCCGACGCACAGGATCGGCGTCAGGCCGTGCGCGAAGGCAGCCCGCACCTT